>NZ_JBVHWK010000017.1:98883-158873 GCF_055569445.1 Streptomyces sp. NPDC029122
CCTGCGCCCCCCTCCCCCCCCCCCCCCCCCCCCCCCCCCCCCCCCCCCCCCCCCCCCCCCCCCCCCCCGCTGCTCCGGGTCGGAGGAAAGGCTTGTTGCTCACCGGCCGACTCCGGTGTGGTGGGCCCGACGGCCCGTGTCGTCGGGCAGGCCGGGAGGTCTCGGCAGGGGGTCGCTGAAGCGGTAGGTCTCGATCCGGGCGTCGTGCTGGGCGTTGAGCAGGTGGATCAGCCGTATGCCGATACCGGTCGCGAGGATGATCACCGCGATGAAGACGAGGGTCTCCATGTCGCTCACCTCCAGGGGCTTGCGGGCAGCGGGAGGGTTCGGCCCATCGGGCTCCCGAAGGGCGACATGCAGGCCCCGCCTTCGGCCTCCCAGGTGGCTTCCCGGCGCACGGCGTCGCGGATGCCGCGCCCGATGACGGCTTCGTTGGCCATCAGGACGCCGGCGGTGAGAACGCTGCCGGGGATCGCTGCGGCGGCCATCAGGCGGGCTGCGGCGGCGGGCTCCGTCTCCGGCGGGATGACGAGGAGGTCCCAGCGTCCCACGGTGTAGGAGAGCAGGATCAGCTTGTCGGGATCCTGTTCGGTGAACCAGCCCACGTGCAGCACGCGCCCGTCCACGGCAACGGTATGCGGGACGACCGGCCAGCGGGTGGGGCTCACGGTGACGCGCGTGATGCGGCCCCAGCATTGCCCCAGGGCGGCAGCCAGCGGGGGGAGCTCGGTAGCGAGATCGCGGGTGTAGGGCCACCAAGCCCCGTCCAACTGGCCGGCGAGGGTGGTCGTCGGAGTGAGGGACAAGCGTGCCGGGAACTCTGCGACGAGGTCGCGGGGCGCGGTCCGGTCGAGGGTTGTGGTCATGATGTGGACCTGCCCCCGGACTGCCCGTCGGCAGTCCGGTTCTTAGCGATCGCCGGAAATGGCACCCGCGTGGAAGCCGGTGCGCGAAGGACTTCCGGTACTTCCACTGTACGCCCGTTCGATGGGTAATCACCGGTGTGACCAGGTATTTTCGGGCGGAGGCGCTGTGAAGGGCGTCGGTGCGGCGGCGGGGAGTGCCGTGAAACGACGGGCGGGCTCGCGTACGTCGCAGGCCGGGATCGGTTCCGACCTGCGACGGGGCACAGCCGTACCCCGTAGACAGGCGGATCCACATGGCTGACTTCGGTATTCCCGGGGTGCCCATCGGGATGCCGTCGGCGTCGCTGACCGTGGTCGGTGCCGGGCGCCGTACGTCCCGGTTCCGGCTCGACTTCCCGCACCTGGTCCTCGCCGACGACACCGAAGGGGAGGACCAGCTGTCGGGCTGGTCCACCGACGAGGACGCCTACGAACCGGCCGTCTTGACGGCGGGGGAGTTGGGAGCGTTGGTGTGTCGGCTGACGGCGCCGGGCACGGTGCCTTTGGCGGTGCTGGGGGGGGGGTGCGGGTGGTCGAGCGGTTCCGTTCGGGATCGGGCGGCCTGCGGGCGCTGGCGTGTCCGACCCAAGCACGGGGCGCCGCCGCGGAAGGGACGCGGGCGGGGCGGTCCGTCACGGGGTGCCGTACGCCGGCTTGGGGGTGGAGTGCGCGTGCCGCCGGCACGACTGCGGCGGCCTGGTCCCCGTGTCCTGGTGCGTCGAGCACGGGGACCAGGCCGGCCCGGCGATGGAGTGGCACCCCGGAGGCGGGATCCGCTGCGCCGAGTTGACCCCGAGGGCTGCGGGGAGGTGATGCTGTGATGACCTCGACCGCACTCGGGGAACGCTACCGGCGACTGCCGGTGACCACCCGAGGCCGCCCCGCAACAGCGCAGAGCGTGCGGGAACTCCTGCTCACGGCCCTGACGCGGTCGCCTGTCCGCTGTGCCGGCCCGACAGCGAACTGGGCCTCCGGCCCGTTGGAACGGCACCCAGGCCTTCAGCGACCACGACCTGGTCGCTTTTCGGCGCCCACCCGACGCGGCAGCCGGGCCGTCTGTTTGCCCACAAGCAGCAGTCTCCGCTCGGAACGAGCAGAAAGGGTCCGTCAGCAAGCTGACGGACTCTCATGCAAGATCGAGTTAGCTTGATCTTTAACGTGCGGCGTCGAACGGTGAGTCGTACTTGAACACTCGGTTCGGTACCCGCCTTACGCGGAAGCGGCCTTCGTCTGAACATGTGCTCCGACCAAGGAACACACACGTCCAGCACGAAGGGGGGCGAGTTCTGCTCCTGTCTCACCGCCCGTTCGGACGCTCTGTTCGAGCTGGCCGATGCGGTTCTGTGCGGTGACGGACCGGTGAAATCGCTGGCCGAGCTGTCGCTGGTGGGTGAACACCGCCATAGTCACGGCAGTCTCTACGCCGCCCTTGCCCAGGGCCGGGTCGACGCGGACCGGATGCGGCAGGCACTGGCTTCGGTGCCGCTGCCCTGGGCGGCGGACGGCCGACTGGTCCTGGCCGTTGACGTCACGTGCTGGCTCAGGCCGGCCGCCCACACGTCACCGCAGAGGATCCTGTGTCACACCTATGGCCGGGGCAAGGACCAGCACATCCCCGTTCCGGGCTGGCCGTACTCGATTGTGCGTGCTGGAGCCGGGCCGCAGTTCGTGGACCGCGCCGCTGGACGCGTTGCGTCTGGCGCCTGGGGACGACACCGCCACCGTCACCGCCCGGCAGCTGCGCGACCTGGTCGAGCGGCTGATCACCGCAGGTCACCGGCTCCGGAAGGGGTGATCAGTGGCCGCACCGAAGGGACCCACCAGCCGGCTGGTGCCCCTGGGGAAGGTGCTCACGAAAATGAGGGAGAACCGCGGAGAGCGACGCCAAGACGTCGCCGTGGCCCTCGACGTGAACCGGCTCTACTGGCCGACGCGCATCGAGCGTAGCCGGTCGGCGCTCCCGTAGGAGTCCAGGCGGAGGGCTCGTCGATACCTCTTCCCGGCGACGCCCAGCGGAGCTCTCCGCAGCTCCTCAGGCAGTGACTCTTTGTACCTGGCCACTTGCAGCAGGTAAGTTTGGGGAGTGGCTCTCCCGCTTCTCGGCCTCGCTGCGGCCACCACCGCGTCCGTCTTGCTGGCCTTACCCCAGCCCCTCCCAGCAGCCGCGGATGTCCGTGCTCCGGCGAGGTGTGTCCCTTCCGGCCAAGACTCCAAAGGCAGGTCGTCGGTGGACGCGGGCGTGATCGCTTGGGAAGACGAGACCGTCTTCGATGACGCCCGCACCTACGCGGCAGGCCAGTGGACCAGCGGCAACCTCAAGCAGGTCAAGCTCCACCCGGACACCGCCTCGGAGGTCGCCGACCTGGAGTGGAATGACACCCGCTCGAGCGGCGGCGACTGGAAAAACGTCCTGGCGCGCTGGACCGGACTACCAGGCACGGACAGCGTCACCATGAATCGCTACTACCTGGACGACGGCGGGACCCGCGGGACCGCCGCGCACAGGCGCCGCGTCGCCACTCATGAGCTCGGCCACGCCCTCGGCTTCTGCCACAAGAGCACGCAGGTCGCCTCGGTCATGTGGGCCGACAACGCCGAGGCTGCGCGCGCCGGCATCGACCAGATCACCACCACCGACCGCACCCATTACCACCAGCTGTGGGGATGAACATGAAGAAGATCCTCGTTCTCGCCGTCTCGGCCGGTGCGGCGGCCGCCCTGGCCGGCGGCGCCTGGCTCGGCTGGGACCAGTACCGCACCGCACACACCACGCAGAGCGAGGCAGTCCACGCCTTCGACACCACCAACCCAAACCTCGTGGCGCCTGAAGCCACCGCCGTGTTCACCGGCACCGTCCTGGAAGACCTCGGCCGGCGCACCGTCGAAGGCCTTCCCTCCGACGCCTACCGAGTACGCGTCGACCGCGTCCTCAAGGGCAGCGCGGCCGGGGAGATCCTGGTCAGCCAGAGCGACGAGACCGAGCACAAGTACCAGGTCGGCGAGACCTACATGTGGGCTACCAACCCCGCCACCCGCCCCGAGGAAGGGGTGGCCCAGCTCTACGACGCCGACCCCCGACCGGCCGACGCGGCGGACATCGATACATGGACCACCGCCCTGCACCACGCCTCACAACACTAGCGGAGAAACTGTCAGCGCCGACGGGGAGTTCTGGTCGGTGACCTGGCACACCCGTACCGACCGCGCAGCCGATTCTGATTCCCCGGCGGCTGTGGTTCCGCCCGGCTCGCTGTCAGTGGCCACTGAGAGGATCATCGAATGACGAACTCCGCCATCACGGCCTACTGGGACGCCGCGGCCGACGCCTTCGACGAAGAACCCGACCACGGACTGACCGCGGCACCCACCCGCGCCGCCTGGGCCGCCCGCCTGAACTCCTGGCTGCCGGCCACCCCAGCGAGCGTGCTGGACGTGGGCTGCGGCACCGGCTCCCTGTCCAAGCTCGTCGCCGAAGCCGGCCACCAGGTCACCGGCGTCGACCTCGCCCCGAAGATGGTCGAACAGGCCCGGGAGAAGCTGCGGGCGGCCGGCTTGAAGGGCCGGTTCCTCATCGGGGACGCCGCCAACCCGCCCACGAGCGACGAGCGGTACGACGTCCTGCTCTCCCGGCACGTGGTGTGGACCCTGCCCGACCCACAGGCAGCCCTTCGCCAGTGGACCGCTCGGCTCCGCCCCGGCGGCCTGCTGATCCTGGTCGAAGGACGCTGGCGCGAAGCCGGACAGAGCGGCGTTCCCTACGTCGCAGGCGCCGAAACCCTGCCGTGGTACGGCGGCATCACCGCCGAAGACCTCACCGCCGCCGTACGACCGCTCGTCGCAGGCTTGCGAGTGGAGGACCTCAGCAACGACCCCGACCTGTGGGGCGGCCCGGTCACCGACGAACGCTACGCACTCATCGCCCGCGTCTGACCAACCCCTCCGCAGCCCGGTGGTTCCGGCATCACGGGCACCGGGCTGTTGCCGCTGGCCCGAGCGGCCGCCGCCCCACCTCAAGGAATCTCCACCGCCTGGCGGGTGGCCGCCACCAACCTGGCGTTTGAAGTCACCAGGGTGCTTGCCAGGGCAGCATCGGGATGCTCCTGGCGAAAGGGCCTGGTCATGCCGCAGATGCCCAAGGTCGAGCTGTACGCGGCGATCCGGCGCGCCCACCGTGGCGGCATGAAGATCCGGGAAGGCCCCTCGGTGCGCGCCGAGGCCCCGTCCGCGGAGTCCGGTACCGGTTCAGCCTCCCGCTCGCGCACCCGGACACGGAACCGGCCCCGCAGCCATCGAGGCTGCGGGGCCGGTCGGTCGCCCATCGGGCACCGGCGGATCAACCGGCCTCGCCGCTGATCCCGGCGAGGATACTGCGCCCGTCGCCGCCACGGAGGGCCAGGGCCGCGGGGAGCACGGCCGCCGTCAGCGCGATGGCGGCGCTCACGGCGAGCAGTTCGCCGAGCGGGACCCACGGCACCATCGCCGGGGTCTCTCCGACCAGCCGGGTCAGTGCCACCCACGAGCCGGTGATGCTGATGGCCGAGGCGGCCGCGCCGATCACGGCGCCCGCCGCGACGCACATCAGCGTCTCCACCGTCACCGCCCGGAGTACTTGCCCCTTGGTGGCGCCGGCGAGCCGCAGCATCGCCAGCTCGCGGCGACGGTCGCTGACCGTCATCACGAGGGTGTTGGCCAACGCGAGCAGCGCGTACAGGACCGACAGGCCGAGGATCACCAGCATGCCGTTGCGGGAGCTCTCCGCGTTGGCGTCGGTGGCCGCGGCCGAGACCTCGTCGGGGGTGCTCACCTTGGCCCCCAGACCGTGCACGGCCGCTTCCAGGGCTGCCGCGGCACCTGCGCGGTCCGCGCCGTCCCGCACTCGTACGGTGATCCTGCCCGGCAGGCCGGAGCCCGCGTACGCGGAGTCCACGTACGCCCGCACGCTGTCGTTGCCCGGTGCCAGCACGGCGGCGACCCGCAGCTCCTTGGGGGAGCCGTCCGCCAGCCAGAGCTTGACCGTGTCACCGGCGTGCGGTGAACCCGGCCAGATGCTGCTCACCACGACGGATTCGGATCCGAGGGCGGAGAGCGAGCCCTCGGACACCTTCAGCGCGGCCAGGGACTCCAGCGCCGCCGCGTCGACGGCTGCCGCCGAGCGGGCGACCGCGGGCTTGGGGCCGCGGTCGGCGAGCAGCATCGTGGGCGTGCTGACCAGCGTCGTGACCCCGGGTACGGACTGCACCCGCTGGACCACGGCCCGGCTCAGGCCCGGCGTACCGGCCGGCGAGACGACGAAGTCCGCACGGGAGAGCTGCTGGCGGACGTTGCTGTCCTCAGCGGCGTTGATGGTGTTGATGGTCCCCAGCAGACAGCCGGCGAGGCTGATGATGATCACCACCGGGGTGCTGGTGGCGGCCGTGCGGCGGACCGCGGTCAGCGCGCTCTGCCGGGCGGTCGTCCACACGACGCCGCCCGCCTCCTCGGCGTCGGGGTCGCGGCGCCGGGCGGCCGCGGTGGGCAGCGCCGTCAGGAACTCGATCAGCGGGCCGGCGACCACGCCGGCGAGGGTGACGCAAGCGCCGACGATCAGCAGGCACAGGGATGCCGACGCGGCGGCGTTCGAGCCGGCCTCCGGCTGCACGGCGGCCGTACCGGAGACGGCGGCGACGCCCGCGGCCAGGGCCAGCCCACCGAGAACCCAGCGCACCAGGTTCCCGGCCCGGGAGGTCCGTTCGACCGCCGCGTCCCGCAGCGCCTCGCCGGGGGCGACCCGACCCGCCCGTACGGAGGAGACCATGACGCCGGCCAGCGCCGTGAACATGCCGATGCCCGCGGCGCTCAGCAGCGCCCACCAGGGCACCGGCACCGTGAAGTCCGGGGTGACGATGGAGTGGTCCACCAGCCAGTTCCGGGCCAGCGGGGCACCGGCCGGGCCCATCAGGGCGCCCGCGGCCGAGGCGAGCACGCCGACGAGCACGGCCTCGCACCAGATCACGCGGCGCAGCTGGCGCCGGGTGGATCCGACCAGCCGCAGCAGGGCCAGTTCCCGGCGGCGCTGCGCGATCGACAGCGCGAAGGTCCCGGCGACCACGAAGACGGCGACGAAACCGGCCACCCCGGCCGCCAGACCGAGCGGAGTGTCCACGCTGTCCATCTGGGCCAGCAGGACGAGGTGGTGGGGGTCGGCGACGGCGCGCTCGCTGCCGGTCAGGACGGAGACACGGGCGCCCCCGGCCGCCGCCACGGCCTTGCGCACCTCTTCGGCCGGTCCGTAGGCGGCCAGGGCGTCGACCGCCGGGGAGAGGCGTGCCGCCGCGCCGTCCGAAAAGAACAGCGCGTGCTCGAACGGCGCTTCGTCGGTGACGCCGGTGACGGTGGCGGTGCGCGGCCCGGTAGCGGTCGTCAGGCGCAGTTGCTTGCCGATGAGCACGGTGTCACCGCCGCCCACCACGAGCTCGTCGTCCGCGGCGGGCGGCCGGCCGCCCGCCAGGCGGTAGCCGCCGGCCTCGTGCGCCGACCAGCCGCGCCCCACCTGGTCTTTGGGCCCGCCCTCCAGCTGGGCGTAGAAACTGTGGTCCTCGACGACCCGGCCGGTCGCGGCGACGGCCGCCACGAGCTGCGGGGTAAGGCCCGGCTGCTGGGGCAGTGCCGTGCTCTGCGTCTGACCGGACGTGCCGACGACGTCGATCGTGCTGTTCGGGACGACGACGACCGGCGCCTCGGACCAGCGCTGCCGGGCGGAGTCCACGACGCTGCCGGTCGCGGCTATCACCGGGATCGCGGTCGCCATCAGCCCGACACCGAAGGCGAGCGCGACGAAGGTGCCGACGAAGGACACCCAGCGCACGCGCAGGGTGGCGAAGGCGACGCTCAGCATGCGACGGCTTCCAGACTGGTCATGCGGGCGGCCACCTGCTCGGCCGTCGGGGCCTGGAGGGAGCCGGCGAGCCTGCCGTCGGTGAGGAAGACGACGCGGTCCGCGTACGAGGCGGCGACCGGGTCGTGCGTCACCATGACCACCGCGCGGTCGCCGTCGTCCGCCAGGGCGCGCAGCAGACCGAGCACCTCGCGCCCGCTCTTGGTGTCCAGGGCGCCCGTCGGCTCGTCGGCCAGGACGACCGCGGGGCGGCTGATCAGCGCCCGCGCGACGGCGACGCGCTGCTGCTGGCCGCCGGACAGCTCGCCGGGCCGGTGCCGGGCCCGGTCGGCCAGGCCGACCGACTCGAGCGCCGCCAGCACCTCGGACTTCTTGGGCCGTCGGCCCGACAGCTTGAGGGGCAGCACGACGTTCTGAGCGGCCGTCAGGGACGGCAGGAGGTTGAACGACTGGAAGACGAAACCGATCTTCTCGCGGCGCAGCACGGTCAGTTCCCGGTCGCCCAGACCGCCCAGCTCGGTGCCGCCGACGAGCACGGTTCCGCTGTCGATGGCCTCCAGTCCCGCGGCCGAGCGCAGCAGCGTCGACTTGCCGGATCCGGACGGCCCCATGATGGCGGTGAAGGTGCCGACCGGAAAGCCGAGGCTCACCCGGTCGAGTCCCACGACGGGCTCGGGTCCAGAACGGTAGGTCTTTGCGACGGAGCGGAGTTCGACACCGAATCGTGTAACGGTCATGTTGGCAAGTACACCTTCCGGCCCATCGCGGAACAATGAACTGCGGATCAGTTGTGGGGGTGGTGCCTGCACCACCCCCAGGGTTCAGTGGATGCGGATTCCGCCCTTGCCGGTGCGCACGGTCACGGCGTGCCGGGCCGTGCGGTTGACCGGGAGGGAGATCATCGGGGCCGTGTCGCTGTGCGTCTCGACGGCGTACTCCGTGCCGGCGGGCAGGGAGAGATCGACCGCGCCGGTGTCCGTGAACACCTCGAGAGCGACGGGCGGTTCGGCGAAGTCCCCCCGCACCGCGCCCCGGGAGGTCTCCACGGACACCCGGGAGGAACGGCTGTCGGTGAGGGTGGCGGTGCCCGAGTCGGTGCGCAGCCCGACGGGACCGGCCGCACCGCGAACGTCGATGGTCCCGGTGCCCGTCCGCAGATCGAGCGGGCTGGCGAGACCACTGGCGGAGATCGCACCGGAGCCCGCGCCGACCCGGGCGGCCAGCCCCGCCGGGACCGCGATGTCCAGCCGCAGGGAGCAGCCCGTGCGGCACGTGGCCCGCACGGAGACCCGGCCGTCCTCCGCGCCGACCGACACCTCGGGCCGGGGGCCCGACCACGTGCCCGTCGCCGCGACCCGTACATCGGAATCGGTGCCCGGCCGCAGCGAGACGGCGGTGCCCTCGGTCTCCACCTCCAGCAGGGAACTGCCCGCGGCATCGGCCCACAGCGCCTGCTCGAACCCGCGGGGGGCCGCGAGCAGGGCGACGATGCCCAGGCAGGCGCAGGCCACGGTGACGACCAGCAGCGCGAGGCCGCCGCCGACGGCCCACCCGCGTTCCCGTGCCGACGCCGGACGTGCTGACGTACGGATCTCAGGCTCCCAGGTAGCGCAGGACGGCGAGGACGCGCCGGTGCCCGCCGCCGTCCTCCTTGGGCAGGTCCAGCTTCGCGAAGATGTTGTTGATGTGCTTGCCCACCGCGCTGTGCGTGATCGTCAGGGTCGTCGCGATGGTCGCGTTGGACTCGCCCTCGGCCATCAGCGCCAGTACTTCGCGCTCCCGGGCCGTCAGCGCCGTCAGCGGGTCCTGCCGGCGGCTGCGTGTCAGCAACTGCTTGACGACCTCCGGGTCGAGCACCGTCTCGCCCGCCCGCACCCGTTCCAGCGTCTGGACGAAGTCGTCCACGTCGGAGACACGGTCCTTGAGAAGGTAGCCGATCCCGCCGGTGTTCTCGCCCACGAGGTCGAAGGCGTACCGCTCCTCCACGTACTGGGAGAGCACCAGCACCCCGGTCCCCGGCCAGCGGCTACGGATCACCAGGGCCGCGCGCAGCCCCTCGTCGACGAACGTCGGTGGCATCCGGACGTCCACGACGCAGACGTCCGGGCGGTGTTCCGCCACGGCGGCCAGAAGGGCCTCACCGTCGCCGACCGCGGCCGCCACCTCGAAACCCTCCTCGCCCAGCAGCAGCACCATGCCGTGCCGCAACAGGGCGGAATCCTCCGCGATCACTACCCGCATTGCACATCCACTTCGATAAGAGTCGGGCCGCCCGGCGGGCTGGTCACCGTCAGCGTGCCGTCGATCCCCGCGACCCGCCCGGCCAGCCCGGCCAGCCCACTGCCGCGGGCCGGATCCGCCCCGCCCGCACCGTCGTCACCGATGATCACACGGAGCCGGTCGGCGTCCCGGCGGATCTCCACCCACGCCCGGGAAGCTCCGGCGTGCTTGGCGACGTTGGTCAGCGCCTCCGTCACCACGAAGTAGGCCGCGGACTCGACGGCGGCCGGGGGCCGCGGCTCCGCCTGCACGTCCACGGTGACCGGTACGGGTGCGCGGGCCGCGACGGCGGTGAGCGCCGCGCCCAGGCCCCGGTCGCCGAGCACGGGAGGGTGCAGACCCCGGGCCAGTTCCCGCAGCTCCGTGATGGCCGCACGGGCGTCCTCGCGGGCGCCCTCCACGATCTCCCGCGGCGCCTCGTCACCCGACTTGCGCAGACGGGAGACCACCCGGCCCAGCGTCATCGCCACGGCCACCAGCCGCTGCTGCGCCCCGTCGTGCAGATCACGCTCTATCCTCTTGCGTTCCGCCTCGACGGCCGCGAGCAACAGATCGCGACTCGATGTCAGTTGCACCACCCGCTCGGTGAGCTCGAGATCCCGGGGCGGCGCCAGCAGGGCCCGCCCGAGCGCCGCGTCGAGCGCCACCAGGGCCCGCACCAGGACGGGCGACACGAACACCCCGAACAGCACAGCGGCCACGGAGACCACGAGGGATTCGCCGACCCTGTCCACGGAGACCGGGCCGAGGGCCGCCCGGCCGCGCGGCAGCCGGTCGTAGTAGCCGGGCAGCGCCACGAGCGTGAGCGGCACGGCCCAGGCCAGCGCGACCCCCGCCCCGGTCACCACCGACACCGGGATCAGCGTCACGAAGTACCCGAGCTCCCGCCACGCGCAGCGGTCGCGGGCCAGCGAGCGCAACGCGGGCAGCAACGGCCCGACCCGCCGGACGCGGGGCGGCGCCGGGATCTCCACCCGGCAGGTCGAGGCGAAGCGGCGGCGTTCCAGAGCCGCTAGCCGGCCCAGCGCCCAGCCCGCGGCGACCACGACGGGTACGCCGGACAACGCGACGGGCAGCAGGACGATTCCCGCCACCAGCGCGAGCAGGAGGGCCGCGGCCGCCAGGCCGATCGCCCCGTCGGCCGCGAGATGCGCGCAGCCGCCCCACAGCGCGCCCGACCGAAGCGCCCGCCACGGCCGCCGCGGTATCGCGCCGCTCACCCCGGCCGTCGCCATCCGCCCCACCCCATCTCTTCCTGCAGTCGTCCGGCGTCCCGCGCCGCCGCCCGGTCCGCCCGGCCGGCCCGGTCGCTCAGTCCGACATGGCGACCAGCAGCCGGCGCGGACCGGTGTACGGCCGGTGGCCGTGACCGCCCAGGATCTTGTCGATCACCATGACATCACCGGCCCGCCAGTCCACATCGACCGCCGTCGCCAGACCGCGGTCGCGCGCCTGCACCACGTACTCGGCCGGGATCGGCTCGCCGTCGGCGAAGGTGACCGGCTGGGGCAGCTGCTCGGGAGGCATCAGCCGGGCCGGCGCGGCCGCCGCCTCATCGCCGAGCGCGGCCGGGTGCCACTGGTCGGACTGGTTGAACCGGACCTCCGCCCCCGTCCGGGGGTGCCGGACGGGGGCGGGCCGGTGCGGGGTGACCCGCGGGCTGCCGTCGGGTCAGGCGCTCCCACTCGGCCTCCTCGACCAGCCACTGCTCCTCGGCAGTTTGCTCAGCACTTCGTAGGCCGTGTTGTTGATCAGGTGTGAGCCCGGCGTGCCGGGCCGACATCCCATCACAGGACTGTCTGCTCATACACACGGCTCTGTCGGGGACCTTGTGATGTTGCAGGACCCGCAATATATGATCACCCCCCTGAGCCGGCCGGGCAGGTCCTTCCGCGCAGTGGTGGCCTTTTACTTTGGCGCCATGGGAGAGACGAACGTGAGGCGGCGGATCGAGTTGACGCACGAGAACGTCCACGCCGGTGAGCACGGTACCCGTGCGCGGTGTCTGCCCGAGCCGTGGATGTGCGATGTCTTCCATATCGACGGCAGCCTGAGGGACATTCGGGTCCTCGACACGACCCGCGTCGAGTGGATCGCGGTCCTCGAACGCCTGCGTGTCGTAGCCGACGAGACCGAGGTGGAGCACCCTTACGCGCGGCTCGATCCCGTGCGTCCGGCCTTCGCCGACCTCTTCCGTGTCTGGGCGGACGAGCCGGAGGGCCGGGGGACGAGTTTCGCCTTCCGGGCCCGCTTCGGCCCCGTGTGGTTCTTCGCCCTGCCCTGCGACGAGGAGGAGATCGAGTTCTCCGTCTGGCCCGAGGACGTCCTTGACGAGACGGGGGTGGCCTCCGTGCTGCGGTTCCTGGTCGAGGTCGCGACGGCCACTCAACGACGGGCCCTGATGACCGGTGAAACCGTCCGGTATGACCCGGGGATGCCGACACTGATCTCCCACGACCCGGTCACCGGCCTCACTTCCCACATCTGAAGAATGTTGGACGTGCGCGGCATGTCATCGGGAGCCTGCCGTGTCCGACCCCCGCGTCATCCCGGTCACCAGAGCCACCGGTCGGCAGGGCGGTGCCACCGCCCGCGCCTTGCTCTCCCGAGGCTCGGACGTCCGCGCGCCCGTCCGCGACGGAGGTGTTGGCGTGCGGACTTCTTTCCCCAGTTGTGTACGACGAACGCCCCATCTCTGGCCGCGGGTGGCGGCAGTGCGGCAGGGATCTCGGTTGAGATCGACGCCTCGACCAGGGACACTCGCGCGATGAGCCACAGCACGTCGTCTGAACTGGTCGAGCGAGGGTGGGACGAGCCCTGGTACCGGGTCCGTTCGGAGGGTTTCGAGGCGTTGTTCCTGCCCAGCGGCGGCGAGGACTTGGACGAGGTCTGCAACGTCGATGTCTTCGTGACTCTGGAGGATGGATCTCGTTGGACCGCGACCGCGTTCACCGTCGCGGAAGTCGAGCGCCTGATGAAACTCTGGGCAGGGACCGGCGAAGCCCTCGGGGGCCGGTACTTCTGGGCGTCGGACGGCCTGATCGTCAGGGATGCCGGCATCGACAACATGACCGGCGTGATCGCCGGACTGATCGAAAACGGCGAGTTCTCCGCGATCTTTCAGCAGGTGATCGACAACTGATGCACCGGAACATGAAGACCTGGCCCCACTCCCATCCGGAGTCCGGCCTGCTAGCACCGCAGCAGCGGCTGCGCTCAGTCCGGGCGGCGGGACCGCGTACGGGGCGGTGGCCCGCTTGAGCACGGTCAGCGCCTTCCAGCTCGGACGTGGCCGACGGACCCGCTCCAGCAGGGCCGTCGACACGGTCCGACCGCCGTGGCCCGGCTCGTCACGCGCCGCCCGGGGTCAGGGAGACGTCCCAGAAAGCGGCGTAGCGGCCGCCGAGGCGCAGCAGTTCGTCGTGGCTGCCTTCCTCCACGATCCGGCCGCCGTCCAGGAAGACGACGCGGTCGGCGCGTCGGACGGTGCGCATCCGGTGCGCGACCATCACCACCGTGCGGCCGGCCATCAGGCGTTCGATGCCCTCGTGGACGGCTGCCTCGTTCACCGGGTCCAGTGCCGAGGTCACCTCGTCCAACAACACCACGGGCGCGTCCTTCAGCAGTGCCCGCGCGATCGACACGCGCTGGCGTTCACCACCCGAGAGCAGCGCCCCGCCCTCGCCGACACGCGTGGACCATCCACCGGGCAGACGCTCGATCACCTCGTCCAGCCGGGCCGCCGTCGCCGCCGCCCGTACCTCGGCCTCGTCGGCGTCGGGGCGGCCCAGACGCACGTTCTCCTCGATCGTGCCGTCGAAGAGGTAGACGTCCTGGAAGACGATGGCGAACTGCTCCATCAACACCCGCGGGTCGACGGCACGTACGTCCACACCGCCCACGCGCACGGCGCCCGCGTCCACGTCGTAGAACCGCGCGAGCAACTGCAGGAACGTGCTCTTGCCGGAACCCGAGGGCCCGACCACGGCCAGCCGCTGACCCTGCGGCAAGGACAACGACAGGCCGTCGATCACCGTGCGCTCGCCGCGCCGGAAGGAGACGGACTCGAACTCCACGTCGTGCCGTACCGGCTGGACCGGTTCGGGAGCCTCCGGCAGCGGCTCGGTACGCAACACCGCTTCGAGTCGCGCCAGTTCGTAACGCGCGCTGCGGATCTGGCCGCCGATGTCCGACAGGGACAGCAGCGGATCCGCGCAGCGGGCGGCCAGCACCAGGATCGACAGGACCTCCGCCGCACCGATGTCCCCGCCGAGCGCGAGATAGGCGCCCAGGGCCAGCACGACGGTGAACGTCATCTGCACCGCGAGCGTCAACCCCACCACGCCGGGCAGCGCCGACAGCGCGGAGCGGCGGGACGCGCGCTCGACGTCCCGCAGCGAGTCGTCGAGCAGCCTGAAGCCTTCGACGGTCCGGCCTCCGGCGCGCAGCACCGGCTGGGCCTGGAGGTACTCGATGACCCGCCCGGTGGCCTCGTGGTCATGTTCGTGCCGCTCGGCGTCGGCGGCGGCCATCGAGCGGCCGGTCCGGACCAGGATCAACGCCACGATCGGTACGGCGGCCGCCGCGGCCACACCGATCTGCCAGTTGAAGGCCAGCATCACGACGACGATCGTCAGGGGGGTCACACAGGCGGAGATGAACGGGCCCAGCAGGTGCGCGATCACGCTCATCGCCTGGAGGACGCCGCGGCCGGCCAGCACGGACAGCTCTCCGAGGCGGCCCGCGTCGTACCAACCGAGGGGCAGCCGGGCCAGATGATCGCCGAGACGGTGGTACGTGCCGCGCAACAGCGTGGTCCCGGCATGAAAACCGGACCGGTCGCCGGCGTAACGCAGAACCGCGTAACCCGCGACCGCGGCCCCGAACGCGATCAGCCAGAGCCGGGCGTCTTCGGGTGTGCTGCCGAAAAGGGCCCGCAGCACGGGAACCAGCAGGGCGTAGGACAGGCCCTCGACCACCGCGGTCACGGTCATCAGGGCCACGGTGCGACGCACCGGCCGGGCGTATTCGCGGCCCAGCACGCGCAGCAGCATGCGGATCATCGGAGCTCGTCTCCTTGCGGTACGTCAGCCAGGGTCGTGGCCGGGTCGTCTTCCGTCGTACGCCGGGACTGCCAGAACGCGGCGAACCTCCCGGGCCGTGCCAGCAGTTCGGCGGGTCTGCCCTGTTCGACGATCAGTCCTCCGTCCAGCATCACGACGGTGTCGGCGTCGGCGATCGTCTCCAGGCGGTGGGCGATGACCAGGACGGTGCGGTCACCCTCCAGCGTGGCCAGTGCGCGGCGCACCGCCTGCTCGGTCTGCGGGTCCGCGAACGCGGTCGCCTCGTCGAGCACGAGGACGGGCGCGTCGGCGAGCAGTGCGCGGGCGAGCGCGATCCGCTGCGCCTCGCCACCCGACAGACCGGCGTCCTCACCGATCACCGACCGGTATCCGCGGGGCAGTTCCAGGATGCGATCGTGGATGTTCGCCAGCCGGGCGGCGCGCACCACGTCGTCGAGGTCGGCGTGCGGTACCGCCAGCGCGATGTTGTCCGCGACCGACGCACGCAGCAGGCGGACGTCCTGGAACACGAAGGAGACCTTCCGGTAGAGCTCCCGGCTGCCGAGCTCGCGCAGGTCCACACCGCCCAGGGTCACCGAACCATGGGTCGGGTCGAAGTACCGCGGCAACAGCTGGACCAAGGTGGACTTCCCGCTTCCCGACGGCCCCACGATCGCGGTGGTCGTTCCCGGTTCGAGCACCAGGTCGACCCCGCGCAAGACCTCGTGATCGGCTTCGTAGCCGAATCGGACGCCACGCAGTTCCACCCGGTGACCCCGCGGTGCCGCCGGGTGCGCGGGCTCCGGCAGCGGCCGCACCGCGAGCACCTCCCGGATCCGGCCGACGGCGCGGCGGGCGGCCTGCACGTCGTCGAACCCGTGACCGAGGGCCGCCACCGGAGCGGTCAGGCCCAGTCCGAGGAGCAGGAAGGGCAGCAGATCGGCCGGAGCCATGCCACCGGTGGTGATCAGAGCCGTACCGCCGATCAGGACGACCAACAGTACGAACGGCGGCGACAGCGCCACCTGCATCCCCGCGGCGATGCCGGCGAGCCCGCGCACCATCCTGAAGAAGCTGCCGACGAAATCGTCCACGGCGGTGAGGAACCTACGGTGGGCGCGCCCCGACGCGCCGAACGCCTTGACCACCGCGATGCCCTGGACGAACTCGACGACGGAACTCGAGATCCGTCCCATGGCCGCGTCGAACTCCTCCTGCTCGTGCAGCCGGGCCGGGGTCATCATCAGAGGAACGAGCGCCACTGCCATCACGACCGGTATCAGCGTGATCAGTGTGAGCCGCCAGTCGACGGTGAACAGGTAGACCAGCGACGCCAGAGGAACCACGAAGGCGGAAACCAGCTCGCCGGGGGTGTGGGCGATGAACGGGTGCACCGCGCTGACGTCGTCCCCCACCACCTTCGCCAGCTCACCGGTCCGGCGCCGGGAGAACCAGCCGATCGGTACCCGCCCGAGCCGCGCGGCCAGGCGCCGACGGAGCGTCAGTTGCACCCGGCCGTCCAAGACGTGTCCCAGTCCTGACGAGGCGGCCGTGAACAGAAGCCGGAGGAACAGGCCCGCGGCACCTTCGATCACGACGATCCGTACATGGCCGGCATCGGCCGGGCCGGGCGCCAGCAGCGTGCGCCCCAGCTCGACGACCGCCAGCAGCGGCATCAGACCGGCGAGGGCGCCTATGACCTGCAGCGTCACCACGGCGGCGAAACCCGGGTAATAGGGGCGCAGCAGCGCCGCGGTGCTCTCTTCCGCCGCGGAATCGGTACCGGGCGGTGGTGCGGACCGCTCCCTTGCCTGGGCGGGGTGGGTGGTGGTCATGGTCCTCCTGTCTTCGTCGATCCCGTCACGACCGGGCCCGGATTCGGGCCGGCCGGTCATGGGGTTCGTGGGGGATGGGCGGTGGCCACATGCCGTGATCAAGAACCGGGCCGGAACGGTTCGGCCAGCTGGGCGAGGTAGGAGGCCGGGTAGTCGGGTTTCGCGGCCATGCCCAGGTCTTCGGAGGTGAACCGCCGCTCCGGGTCGTAGGTGTAGGTGCGCATGGCGTGGTCCCAGACGAGGGTGAACAGGCCGAAGTTGACGTCTCCGATGCCGGCCCATTTCAGGTGGTGGAACCGGTGGCCCTGGTTGAGGGCGAGAACCTTGGTGAGCGGGCCGGCGCGGTAATCGGCGTTGGAGTGCTGGAGCAGTAGCTGGACGGCGACGGCGAAGGCCAGGACGGAGGCGACGTCGAGGGGCATGCCGAGCAGCAGCAGCGGGGTGACGCCCCCGAGGGTTTCGAGGCTCTGGTGGAGGGGATGCTTCATCAGACCGTTGAAGCCGTAGAAGCGCGTGACGCTGTGGTGGACGGCGTGCAGCCGCCACAGCCAGCCGACGTGGTGGCTGGCGCGGTGTACGAGGGTGATGCCGAGGTCGGCGACGGCGACGGCGAGCAGCACCTGGCACCACAGCGGCCAGCTGTCCGGCCACGCCCCCGGGGCCGGCGCGAGCGCGGCGGCCGCGGGCACGACGGCGAGCCCGGCAAGGGTGAACACCTCGTTGACGAACGCGTGGACGGTGTCGCGGCGGCCGTCCCCGCGCGGGGCGTTCCACGCGGGCAGGTACGGCAGCACGCGTTCCGCGGCGAACGAGCAGCCCACCGCGAACGCCAACAGCACCAGCAGCCACAGTTTCGGGGCGCCCGCCCCGACCAGCCAAATGGCGGCACCGTTGACGCCGAGCAGCATGAAGGGCACGTACGCGTACCGGACCAGGAATCGAGCGAGGGCGACAGCGGGCGCCGCGGCGGTCGTTGTAGGCATACCGGCAGCCTCGCGCCCGCGGTGCCCGGCGAGCTTGAACGGATCCGCTACCGGCCCCGCCGCGTACCCGGGCCGGCCGCCGGCGTCCAGTGGGCGGCGGCCAGGGCCTGGGAGGGGGTGATGCCGAACATGGCCTTGCACACGCGAGTCAGGTGGGCGCTGTCCGAGAACCCGGCGGCGTGCGCGGCCTCGGTGGCGTTCGCCCCACCACGCACCGAGACGATCGCGGCGTGCAGCCGCGCCCACCGCACCGCCGCCGGGAACGACCAGCCCAACTGCTCGGCGAACAGGTGTCCCAGCCGGCTCGCGGACACCCCGGCCCGGGCGGCGACCTCGCCCACCCGCACCGGTCCGTCCGCCACCGCGCCCGGCAGCGCCGCCAGCGCCGCCGCGAGGGCCGGATGCCGGGGCTGCCCGGGAGCGGCGGCGCCGAGCCGGTCCAGCGCCCGCAGCACGCCCGCCGCGGACACGGCGACGGGCGGCGGGTCGGCCTCGGCGAACACGGACGCCGCGGCGGCCCAGCAGGCCACCCCGCCACGGGCCGCTGTGTCGTGCAGCGCGCGTCCGGCGGTGGTGTCCGCGTCGAGGTAGACCATCACCCCCATCGGCGCCGGCCCCGGGGCCGGACGCACGCCATGCCTGTGCCCGGCGGGGATGACGGCCGCCCGCACGGGCAGTTCGTCCCGCCCGTCGCTCAGCAGCACCCTGCCGGACCCGCACGCCAGCACTTGCACGGCGGCGTGCGCGTGCTCCCGGGCCATGCCGATCACCCCGGCCACGACCAGGCGGCCCGGCGCCGCATCGACCTCGACCCGCCACGCGTCGGCACCACCCCTGGACGACGACGCGGACCCCACGGTGCCCGTGCTCAAGGCTGCCGCGCCGACGTGGACACCGGCGGTACCACCCGGCCGGCCATGGCGGGCTTCGGCGCGGTCGCCGGAACCCCGACCGACCGCAGGACCCCGGCGGGTACCCGTCCGCCACCATCTGCGGCGGCGCGCATACGGCGGGCCACGGGCGGACGGAGCGACCGCGGGACGCCGTCGCTCCCGCCGATCCGCGCGCGCCGAACGGGGCCCGACGCGTCGTCCCGATGCGGACGGCTGAGGTCCTTTGCCAAGCCCACGTGCGTGATCCTCTCCACCTGTCCTCGTCCGCCTGCAACTGGCCCACCTGCCGGGCCATGCCGGACAAACAGCGGGGGCCGGCTCGCGAGAGCCGACGACGGTCACGTACGGACCGGCGCCCCCGGAACACCGGGAGTATACGGAGGGAGACAGCGGCTGGCGGCGGCCGCGATCCGCCTATGGCTCCTCCCGAAGTGAAGCTCCCCGTTCAGAGATCCTCGGTACCCGGATAGTGGAGGCGGAGTTCGCTGAGTACGCGCTCGTCGACAGCTCTGACATCCCACAAGGAGCTGTCGAATTCGGTCAGGACAAGCACCAGCTCGTCCCCGGCGAACCCACACACTTCAGCGTCGATCAACTGAAGGAAGGGGGTCGTCAACGACAACAGCGTCAACGTGTCCATGCCGGAGTCTGCGGACATCCTCTCCATCTCGAGACAGCGAGGATCGACGATCTCGTCAAGTTCGACGCGCCAGGTCAGGTCCAGGCCGAAGCTGCCGAGGCGAACCAGCAGCTCGGCCAGCGTCACGTAGTGCTTCCCGCGCCAGGCACGAAACGTGATCCCCTTCATCCCCGCCTCTGCTTCGGCTGTAGCGCGCGACATGCGACCCCCCTTCGTTCAGCGAACACTAGGCCACAGCCCTGATCGGCTCACACGACCCGCCGGACAGTCCCGAGGGAGCTGGTGGAGCGTCATGAGCTGTGCGGCTCGCGGTGCGGGCCGGCTCGGTGAGTGCCCTCGGGTGGTGCTGGGCAGCACCCCGCCGGCCGGTCCGTTCAGGGACGCCTGCCGCCAGGGGCGGGCGGGCATTGGTGGGTCAGGTGAGGGGGGTGCTGGGGCAGGTGGAGGCGTACTGGGTCAGGACGGTCTTCTCGGCTTCGTCGACGGAGAGGCCGTAGGGGGTCTTGACCGCGATCCATTCGGTGATGTACCAAGCGCCACCAGCGTTCCTGGCGCCACATGGTGCCCCAGAAGCCTTCGGCGACGGGCGGGACAGCGCGAGGCACTTGGGGAAGTCCACGAAACATCTCGCCGACGAGGCGTCTCGCCCCGTGCCGGCTGCGGCGTGGGCTACAGGCGGCGCCGCATGACCGGGTACGGCATGACGATGACAGGGACACGGACGCTGATCAGGGGGGGGGCCGGTCAGCAGACCGATGGTGCTGGTCAGTGCCCCGAGTGCGGTCGCCCAAGGGGAGGAGGTGGGTACCAGCCCGTTCGTCACGACCACGATGACACCCACGAGGATCACGAAGATGCGCGACGGCGACAGCCGCCACGGCTTGTCGGTCGGGCGGGGGGAACGGAGGGGAATCGGGTACCGTCGAGAGACGACGTCATTTTGTGCTCCTCATACGAATGCACGATGGGGGAGGGCTTCCGCGCCCCGGCGCGACGTGGTGGTCGCGACGGTCTTCGCCGCCGCCCTGCGTGCCCGTACGACCCGCGCCGGGGTGATGCCGAGCGCCCCGAGCCGGGCCTGCTGCTCGGCGTTCAGCCGCTTCCAGTCCCGACGTTGGGTGGCGAGCCAGCGGCCGACGTCCTCACCGTGCCGGGTCACTCCGGGGGTGTGATGGCGTTCAGGCGGGCGCCTTCGTCCAGGAGCTTGGTGAGGTAGGCGTAGTGCCGCTGCCAGTCCACCGGCCACCCCAAAGTGGCGGGGTTCCAGTCGGCGTCGATCGCGGCCAGCGCCGCTGCCCGCTGCCACGCCGACCCCCAGATCACGGTAACCGACGCGTTCTGGGCCTGATGGGACTGCTCGGCACGTTGCCTTACCGTGGAGGCCGTCGACCCGGAGCATGTGCGGGCGGCGCTGCCCTCTCCGCCCTGCTTGCCGGCCAGCAGTTCGGGACGCTGGCCACCGTGAAGCAAAGTGGCCATCCCCACCTGACCACCATGCTCTACAGCTGGGATCCCGAGACGCGCACTGTGCGGCTGCCCACCACGGCCGACCGCGTCAAGGTCAGACACCTCCAGCGCAATCCCCGGGCGGCGCTGCATGTGCAAGGCGGCGACGTCTGGTCGTTCGCCGTTGCCGAGGGAGCGGCAGAAGTCTCGGGTATGACCACCGCACCCGGCGACGCGGTCGGACGTGAACTGCTCGCGATGATTCCGACAGCCGCGAAGCCCGAAGACGAGGACGAGTTCCTCAAGCAGCTGGTGGCCGAGCGTCGAATCGTCATCCGGTTGTCGGTGGAGCGGCTGTACGGGACGGCCTTGGACATCGGGTAGATGAGACCGCGTACGTGCGCGGCAGCTCCCCCCCCAGCCCCGCACGGCCCTATGCGACTCTGGACCTGCGGCTCGGGAGCCGGCTCCGTCCTTGGGCACCGGCATCAGCTTGTCGATCGTGATGGAGTTCCACGCT
Organism: Streptomyces sp. NPDC029122; assembly: GCF_055569445.1. Classification (NCBI taxonomy): domain Bacteria; kingdom Bacillati; phylum Actinomycetota; class Actinomycetes; order Kitasatosporales; family Streptomycetaceae; genus Streptomyces; species Streptomyces sp. NPDC029122. The sequence continues at coordinate 120,323 of NZ_JBVHWK010000017.1, forward strand.
GGCGATGCCGCGCGGCTTCAGCGGGGCGCTGGGTTTCCAGGCTTTCTCGCCGAACCGGCAGGCCGTGTCGGCTTCCCGGCCCGAGTAGATGTCGTCGTCCAGTACGTCGGCTTCTGTGAGGTCCGGGCCGTCCACGCGGCGGTAGGCGGCCCACGTGTTCCGGTCCTTGAGGGGGACCCGCAGGTGGCTGCCCGCGCGGGAGTCCTTGCGGCGGAGCAGAAGTTCGACGGCCACCACCGGCCCAAGCGTGCTACTGGGCAAGCCCTTCACCCGCTGGAGCGTATTGCACAGATGATCTTGCGCGGGCAGCATGGCCTACTGAGGAGACATCGTGGTCGCAGGGAGGTTTGGCGACCGGACTGGAGGCGCACGCCATGATCAGGCTGTCGGACGGGCCCATGACCTGGGTGGCGACGGGGGACAGTATCACCCAGGCCGCACTGCACACCCATGGCGCGCGCGGTTGGGTCGAGCACCTGCACGAGCGCGTCCGATGGCAGCTGGGTCGGCTCACCGACGTCGTGGTCAACACCGGCGTCTGCGCGTGGGGCGCGGTCGACGTACTCGCGTCCCACGACCGCCTCATCGCCCGGTTCGAGCCCGATGTGCTGTCCGTGTCCCTCGGCACCAACGACTGCCTCGCCGGGGAGGAGGGACTGCGCGAGTTCCAGGACGCGATGCGCCGGATCATCACGGGGGCGGGCCCGCGGACGCAGGTGGTGGTGCATACGCCGGTATTGGTCAGTTCCTCGGACCGGGAGCGGCGCGCGGCACTTCCCCTGTACTGCCAGGCCGCACGGGACATCGCGAAGGACACCGGCGCACTGCTCGTCGACCACGAGGCCCACTGGCTGGAGCACCACGGCACGGCTGACCCGATCGCGTGGCTCGACGACCCGGCGCACCCGAACGCGGCCGGTCACCTCCACATGGCGAACCACACCCTGCGTGTCATGGGCTTGGGCGAGCTGGACCCCCTCTAGAGCTGTCAGCCGGACCGGACGGGAGAGACCATGGCTTTTGACCCGCAGTTCCAAGCCCTGTACGACCAGCGCGCCGCGCAAGGTGTCAGGCCGTTGTACGACATGACACTCGCCGAGGCCCGGGCGGCCGACCTGGCCGCTGTCCAGGCCGACGCCGGCGCTCCTGAACCCGTGCGAGAGGTTTTCGACGAGTCGATACCGGGGCCCGCCGGAACGCTGCTCGTCCGCATCTACCGGCCCGAGGCGGGACCGGGCCCCCTGCCCGTACTGGTCTATTTCTTCGGCGGCGGCTGGACACTGGGAAGCATCGAGACGAGCGACGCGATCTGCCGGAGTCTGACCAATGCCGCAGGCTGCCTCACCATCGCGGTGGGATATCGCCTGGCGCCGGAGAACAAGTTCCCCGCCGCGGTCCAGGACTGCTACGCGGCCCTGCGCTGGACCGCCGAGCACGCCGCACGCCTGGGCGGCGACGCTTCGCGTATCGCTGTCGGCGGCGACAGCGCCGGCGGTAACCTCACCGCCGCGATGACCCTCATGGCGCGGGACGCCGGCGGCCCGGCCATCCTGGCCCAACTGCTCATCTACCCCAACACCGACTATCTCGCGGACACCCGGTCCCGCCGCGAGAACACCGATCCGCTCCTGTTCAACGACAAGTCCGTCCAGTGGTACTGGGACAACTACCTGAGCAGCCCCGAAGAGGGGGAGAACCCTCTCGTATCCCCACTGCGCGCTTCCAGCCTCACAGGTCTGCCACCGGCTCTGGTCATCACCGCCGAGTACGACCCACTGCGCGACGAGGGCGAACAGTACGCCCAACGCCTGCGCGACAGCGGTGTACCGGTGGAGTCCACGCGCTACCCGGGCGTGGCCCACGGATTCTTCGCCATGGCGGGCGCCCTCGACGCGGGGAGACGCGCACTCGAGCAGGCGGCCGCATACCTGCGCACCGCCTTCGCCGGCGACTAGCCCGAAGCATGATGGCCTCGCCTTGTACCTGGAACCGATGATTCCGGCAGTGGCCGCGATGCGGCGAACCGTTCCGGCCACGGCATCGGGCCCTGCGCCCCTCCGCGCGGTGGCAGCCCCGCGGCCGCCCCGGCGCTCAGTCTTCGGTCAGGCCCCGGCCCGGGGCGGCTGCGTCGAGCCGGTGGCCCGCAGCGTCGCGCGCAGATCGACCACGCCGGTGGACACCGCGGCGCGCGACCGGCACTCCGTCGAGCGATGCGGGCGTGGCCTGAGATGCCTGAGGCTACCGCCGACGGCCCTCGCCGCACGGGGGGCGACTTGCTTGGCGTCGAAGCTCAGGGCGCGGGCGCCCTGATGCCGAGCTGGGCGATGATGGCGCGCAGGACGGATCCTGCCGCCACCGGTGCAGATTGCACGAACGGACTACAGCCCTCGCAGACTTCCTCCATCCCTACAACCACCACCGCTGCCACACCGTACTGGGCGGACACCCGCCCATCAGTCGCGTGAACAACGCTGCGGCCAATACACCCCGACGTCCATCCGGACCAGGTGGCCGCCCTCGCCCGCCGCCGGGACCTGCCCGCCCTCCTCGAGTGCAGGGCCTTGCGCCGGCGCTCGAGACGCCATGCGGACAGGACCGGCTCGATCAACTCCCAGCGGGCATCGGGCAGATCACTCGGATACGGACGTCGTTCCGACATGCTTCCGGCGTACCGCCGCGAACCGAATGCGCCCAGGCGCACAGCAGCGGCAGTGGAAGCACACCACGACGAAGACCGGGCATCCTGGGATCGACTCTGCCGCGCACCGGTGGGATCGCATCGAGAAAGGGCAGCAGCTGGGTGACGTCGTTGCGGTTGCCGCCGGTCAGCGACACTGCGAGCGGGATGCCCTGGCCGTCGGTGAGGACGTGGTGCCTGCTGCCCGGACGGGCACGGTCGACCGGGCTGGGACCGTTTCTGGGCCCCTGCGGGCCGTCCGGACATGAGAGGAATAGATCACCGTCCGCGAGCAGTCGAGCTTCTTTAGGAGGAGACGGCGGTGGGCCGGGAAGTCGTGCGGGACGGGATTTCCGCGTCGATCGGCAGTTCCGTGGTTTAAACGCTCGTCACTCGTTCGGCGGCAGTGACCCCCCTCTACCAAGCAAACGGCCTTACGTCAGATTTTGATAGGGAATGGCATGGTCGTCGCGGATACATCAGACCAGAGGAGAATCATGCGTACCCGAACCGCGAGCACGGCTGCGGCACTCGCCGTACTGCTCACGCTGGGAGCCGCGGGCACCGCCACAAGCGATACCGCGGCCCTCGACAGCCCCGCCTCCCGGACTCTTCGCATGGATGATGACCCGTCGTCCCCGGACGTCCACGAGTGGAAGGAAGGTTCATACAGCTCCATGTATGCCTGCGTCAGACGCGGGGACTGGGGCGTGCAGAACGGGAAGTGGAAGAAGTACAAGTGCCAGACCTATCCCCACTGGCAGTACGTCGAGCTGTGGGTCCAGGCATAGCCACTTCACGGTCCGCTTGCGCCCCGGCACAGAGCCGGCCGGGGCGCTGGCGTGAGCTGCTTGTGGGCCAGGCAGTACGAGGGTCCGGGGGCATCGTTGCCCCAGCCGTAGAGGCCTGACGGACCCACCCCCCTTCTGCGGTGCCCGGTCAGGGGTGGCTTCTGGCGGCGTGGTGGGTCGTTCCCCCGTGCTCGCCAGTGGCCGGGTCGGGCGCGGTGACAGTCATCGTCAGCTTGTACTCGAGCGTGCTCTCGCGGGGACCGTCGGTGCGGGCCCAGGCGAGGGCGTGCATCTCCAAGCTCGGTGCCTGGCGGGCGACCGCAGCGGCGGCCTGCAGGGCGTCGGCGTGGCTGTCGCCGGTGCAGACGATGGCGCCGAAGGCAGACACCTCGACGTCGCTGGAGCCGCCACCGCCATCCGTGAAGGCGAGCCCGCCAACGACGGTCGTGGCCTGGTGAAGGGTACGGACCAGGTCCTGCCCGAAGGACGGCCCGGGCAGGACATGAGACTGGAGCGCCGTCTCGGTCGAGGTGCGCGTGGGTGCGGGAAGGACGGTGTGCTGGGCGTCGGTCATGTCGTACCTTCAGTTGGGATGGGGCTGAATGGACTGCCAGGTAGCCGCACTGCCGCGGCGCCGGACTCGGTCTCAGTCGTGGCGATCGACGGGCAGCCGCCAGTCGGCGGGCACACGCTGTCGGGCGCCGTCGGTGAAGTGCAGAGTGATGTACGGGCTCGCTGGGGTACCGAAGAGGGCGACCGTGCGCTCCACGACGTGGACCTGGTCGTCGACGGGGACGATGTCGCCCGCGATGAGGGTGCAGGCGGCTCGAGGAGAGTGCGCCTTCACGGAGACCGGTGCCCGCCCCGGCTCCAGGGCTTCCACCGCGGACTGCGGGGGGTTGCTCGTCATGACGCCGCCCTCCTGGTCCGGGAAGGAGAAGCGCCTGCGCGCCGGAGAACGTCGGCGAGCTTGTCGACTTGCACGAGGGGAGGCGGGTCCTCGTGCGGCGGGCTGTCCCAGTACGCCGAAGGCGAGCCGTGCGGCCCCCAGGGGACAAGGACCTGAGCCCCCTGGGAGAGCACGCGGACGCCCGGCACACCCGCGGCGAGGTGTCCGGTGCCGGGCGGGACCATCACGTACAGGACCCCCCGGTCGTGGTCGGCGAGGACCGGGTTGCCGCGTCGCGGGCTGATCCACAGGGCGGCGAGCGCGTCCACGCCGCGACCGAGCGGGCTGATCGCGACCGCGTCCCAAACCCGGCCGCACGCCAGCCTGCCGGAGCCGCACGGGGCCGTACGCCATCGCGCCACGCGCTCGTCGGTCACTGCCGCTTGCGTGTGCCAGGTGGGGCTGGAGCGTCTCGCCATTTCCGCCTCCGGGTCCGTCCCTGCTCCTCCACCCCACGACACCAGTGCACGGATGCCGCCTGCGAGACGCGAGCGATGAAAGAGCGATGCAACTCGGCATTTACGCGGTGAAGGAACGGCAAGCAGCGGGCATGAACGACGTGGGAGCGGTACGGTCGCAGCCCTCCTAACCCGCCCCTGCGGACGCCCCTTTCGGAGCCTGGCATGGCCCACCGTCACCCCAACCGGGACTTACGCGCGCTGCGCGAGGTCGAGTTCCAGATGTCCCGCCCCGAACTGGCCAAGGCTCTCAACGAGCAGGCGAAGCAGATAGGCGAGAACATCGGCTGCTCCGTCCGCCTGATCGCCGCCTGGGAAGACGGCGACGTCGCATGCCCCCGCGCCGTCTACCGCCGCGTCCTGACCGCCTACAGCGGGCGGACCATGCAGCAGCGCGGGTTCGGACTCCCCGAACTCCGACCAGCCGGGCCGGGCAAGTCGACCGGCAGCGAGGCAGAGGAACACCGCCCACGCCTACACCCGCGCGGTCGTCGACCTGCTCGCCGAACGAGCACCGGGTCTGCTCAAGACGCTGCGCGAGCACGATCCCGACTTCATCCTGCTCGACGGCACCCTCGCCGAGTGCGACCGGGTCGGCGACGGCCGGGCCGACTACTCCCACAAACACCGGCGCCACGGAGTGAACGTGCAGGTCGTCACCGACCCCTACGGCCGGCTGCTGTGGCTCTCGCCCGCCCTGCCGGGCCGCACACACGACCTGACCGCCGCCCGCATCCACCGGATCATCCGGATCTGCGAGCGCCAGGGCGTTCCCATCCTGGCCGATCTCGCCTACCAAGGCGCAGGACTGTGGCTGACGACCGGCATCAAACGCAAGCCACTCCAGGAACTCACTCCCACCGAGAAGACCCTCCACCGGGCGCTGGCCGCAGCACGAGCGCCCGTTGAACGCGGTGTCGCGAGCCTGAAGTCCTGGTGGATCTTCCGCAGGTCCCGGTGCGTCCCAACCGCATGACGCCAAGCGTCAAGGCCATCCTCACGCTGGAGGGGCAGCGCTGAAGATCCTTAGTGAGCGCTTCGTCTGGCGATGACCGCCACATGAAGCGCTCACCCGGAACCGAAACCCCTGGGGTCAGTCCTGATCTTGGCTGTACTGGGCTGCGTACCAACTGGAGTCGATGGCGGGGTTGCGCAGCGCCGCCCAGAATCGGTCGTCAGGTATCGGTGGCAGGGGCTGATTGCCCAGGTCCGCATGCAGGTCCGCACGCCAGTCGAGAGTGAAGTGACTCCGGGTCTCCGCGCTCTCGCACACGGACCTGTACGGGGACCCCCAGATCCCAAGGGCTATTTTCTCCGCGGCCCACCTGCGTGTGTGGTCTCGGCCGGTGTCGGCCTGTGCGAGCACCGCGCGGAGTCGCAAGGCGAGTGGGCCGGTCTGGTCCGGCTGTGGCGGGGCCACACCGCGCTCCCGCGCGTCCAGGGCGGTCTTGACCTCCGGATAGTTGTTCAGACCCGATTCGACCGCCAGTCTGCGCAGCTGCTTCCGCGCGGCGTCGACCACCTGCTCATACGGCAGGACTGCGATCAGCGCACCGAGTTCCTCATGCCCGTCCAGGTGGCTCACGTGGAGGAGGTCGGTGGGACTGTAGGACAGGTCCAGCTCCGGCAGCTGCTCATCCGGTGCAGGAAGGGGCTCGTCGGCACTGTACTGCGGCCTGGCAGGCGGACGCCCCTCCCAGAACAGCCGGCCGTTGAAGATGACGACACCGGCATCCTGGCCGCGCTCAAGCGTGCCGGCCAGTTCGGCCAGATGCTCACCCAGCGAGTCGGCCTGCCCGAAACTGGTGCCGGTCTCGTCGAAGAACCGTCCGATCGCACCGAAGGAGTCCCGCCCGGTACGGCAATCCATCAGAAGACCGTCCGACGTCACGTCGTAAGAACCGAACTTCACGTAATCGTGAAGCCAGTAGTCCTCGGTCTCCCCGTCGAGGCCCTGGTCGATGCCTCGCATGAACCCGGTGTCCCCGAGGATTCCGCTCACTCCGAGCAGCCGGTCGCCCGTGCTGAAGCGGAAAGCCTCAGGTCCCTCCAGCGCCCCGTTGTGCCGGAGGAGTGAAGCGACCAGGTCCGGAGGAAAGGTGACCCCCAGTTCCTGTTGCGCTGCTGCGATCTCCTCGTCTCCTGCGGGCGGCCGAAGCGTGGCAAACGTGCGGGGCGCGTGCTCGCGCAGCCACGCGTCGATGCGAGTCCATGAGTCCTGGACCAGGTCTGATGTCATAGGGTCGACCTTAGAACCAGCCGCTGACAACAGCTTGATCGTCGCTCACCGGCCTTGCCGCCGGGTTGGCGTTCAGGCCGGCAAGCTTCGAGTGGCCCCTTGTCCCGGCTCACCAAGCTGCTGGCACCGGACGCTGCAGCCGCCCACTCGACGCTGAAGCGCTCAGTCGCAATCACCCGATCGGCGGCCAACTCGAAGAAGCTCAGTGGGCGGTGTCAGTTGTCTGTGGGTTCGTCGGGGTGTCGTTTTCTTGGCGACGGTTGCTGTCGCTTTCCAGTGAAGGCTGGTTGCCTTTCGTGTAGTGCGTGGTGGCTTCGTTCACTTCCAACGACAGCTTTTGTCGATGGGTTCGAGCGGCAGTGAGCGCTCGGTCCGCATGGGAATTTTCACCAGTTTTGGACGTTACGTGGGATCTGAGTCAGCTGTTGGACATCGATCACGGAGTCGTCACGGGTGTTAGCGCGTCCGTCCCGGGGGCCGAAGGCTGCGAGGGCGTCTGCGTCGGTTGCGTGGGCTTGGAGGAAGTAGTCGGCCCACTCGATGATTTCTGGGTAGGTCGAGTCATGGGTGACTTGGGCGATGGCGGCCTTGATGTCGAAGTTCGTGGTGCGAAGTTCGACGCCGGGGCCCAGGAGAGCCCAGTGGGCTCCGGTCCGCCCGTAGGGCATGCCGACGCTGCCGGGGTTGATGACGAGCCGGCCGTGGGCGAGGCGGACGAAGGGCATGTGGGTGTGTCCCAGGACAACGGTACGGATGTCGGCGTCGAGGTCGCCGAACACTTCCTGCCAGCGGTCGAGGCGGGAGTCGACGACGACGACTTCCTCGTCATCCCGAGGGGTGGCGTGGCAGAACAGGACCTTCCCCATGCCCCGCAGGGTCAGGTTGAGTGACTTCGGTAAGCGTGCGAGCAGGTCGAGGTGATCCCCGCGTAGCTGCTCTGCGGCCCAGGGCGCGATGGGGTCTGGAATGGCGCCGCGTTGGCCGCGGCGGTATTCGAGGAGTTCGCGATCGGCGTTCCCGCTGACCCAGATGACGCGGTCTCCGAGGCCGGTCAGAAGGTCCAGGACCTGGGTCGGTTGTGGGCCGGCTGTGATGTCGCCGGTGAGCACGATGCGGTCCGCGGCGCGCACTTCTGGCTCGTCGAGCACTGCTTTCAGGGCGGGCAGGACTCCGTGGATGTCAGAGAGGACGGCTACTCGGTTCAGCATGGTCACTACTGTGGAATGACGCCTGGCTGGAGATGGAGCCGTTCGCTTCCCGCGTAGCTACGTCGCGGTGTCGGACCGCCGTCGTGGAGGGCGGCGGTCCGTCTGGAGGGCTCCGTCGGTCAGCCGGCCTTGGCCAATTCTTTGGCGCGGGATCGTGTGCTGGCGAGGCGGTAGGAGTCGGTGCCCGAACATCGGCCGAACCATGGCCACAGCACCGGACCTCGGGCTGCAGCCCCCGGGTCCGGTCAGGGCGCTGGAAGTGGTTAGAGGCTGTCCGGGGTGGCCTGGGGGATCGGCACCGGCTCTGCCCAGTGCATGCCGAGTTTTCGCAGTGCGGCGAGCTGGTCGGCGGTGAGCTCGTCGCGCCGGCTCTTAATGTTGGAGACCCATACGCCGAGTGCCGGGTTGGTGTCAGTGGGGTGCTGGCAGTGACGGCCTGTCACGCAAGCGTGTTTGTGCTGGTCGTATGACCAGGATCCCGGTCCGTCACTGACAGGGGGTGGTGTTCGGGGTAGCTGCCACTGTCATGGAGCGGCACATGTGCAGGTCGCCCACTGACAGGAACGCGGGAGATCGCAGACAACGCTCGTCGCGCGGCGGTGCGAAAGCGGCCCCGTACCGCTCAGTCCTCCCAGTCCTCGTCGTCGCCGCCGCGCATGGTGCGCCATCCCTCGAGGTCTTCCAGCGCCTTTCGCGCCAACTGGGCGTACTGCACCGGGCACTCCCACAGCTCGCGGGCCGAGAGCTCGGCGGGCACGGGGGTGTCGGGGTGGTCCTCCGGCGCGTACAGGTGGACCACCGCGCGGTACCGGGACTGCACGTCGGAATCGGCGGTGGACCAGGGGTGCCGCGGATGGTCGCAGGAGACGTCCAGGTCGATGGTGGCGAGCGCGGCGGCCAGGTCGCGCGCGTACGAGGGCGGCAGACCCCCGTACGTCTGGGCGATGCCCATCCACAGGCACAGGAACAGGCCGATCCGCTCCTCGCCCCGCACCTGCCCGGTGAGCCAGCGGCGGGCGGACCACAGCGCGACCGGGCCGGTGTTGTCCTCCCAGCTACGCCTGATCGCCTCCTGCATGGCGACGAGGTCGAGGCGGCCGTCGTCCCGGACGAACTGCCCGTCCAGATGGGAGACGTCGATGCCGCCGAAGAGCTCCTGGTGCCCCTCGTGCAAGCGGCCCAGTGCCTCATCGGCGAGGTCCGCGAGGAACCCCTCGCAGTCGAACACCGCCAACTCCGTCTCGTCGAGACCGTAATCCTCGGCGAATGCGGCCCGTCCGTCCTCGGTCAGCATGCTCGCCCCCGCCTCGACCTGGTACTCCGAGTCCAGCTGCGCGGGGTGGGCGCCGCCCGGGCAGGTGCAGGAATCCCGGTCCAACTGCGCACGGAACCCATCGAGGGCCACTATGTACGACGCGAACAGGGACTTGCTGAAGATGCGTGCGCAGACGTACCAGCAGGTGGCATGCAGGAGGATCGTGTACCCGGTCCGCTCACGGCGGCCCTCCGGGGTGGCGTCACGGCCGAGCACGTCCGCCGCGTCCTGGGCGAGGACGGCGAGGGTCGATTCGGGATCCGCAGCGGGGTAGTCGCTGACGATCCCGGACAGGTCGGAGATCAGTTCGCGATGGTCGGCAGGCAGCATGGGCGTCACTTCAGTCACATCAGTAACCGACGATTGCGCAGGCCGGACGGTTCCCCCGGCGCACGTGACCGACGGGCCGGTCGGCCCCGTCCGGAGGCCCGGAGGGCGGGGAAGCACGCGACGCTCTGCCTGCGGACGTCGAGCCGGTTCGGGTCAGGGGCCTCTCGTACTCGCCGAGCATCCAGTCGCCGGGGCCGCCTGCTGTCCCGTGAACCGGTGGCGGGGCGCGGGCGGCTTGGCTGGCGCCGTCGGGTTAGCGTCTTGGCATGAGCGAAGAGAGCACTTCCGTACTGGTCGACATCCGGAAGTACGACGGCAGCCTGAGCGCACGGTGGACTGCTGTCCGGCTGGGTGAGGACGAGCACGGCGTGTGGTTGGGCACGGCGCAGGGTGTCCCCGTCAGTTCGTCCACGGGCGAGGAGCCAAGCCGGTTCGCGTACGTGATGTTGGTCCCGCGCGGTGAGTGGTGGACGGCCACCTTCTGTGCGGACCCGGGTCCCGAGGTGTACTGCGACGTGTGCACGGTTCCCGAGTGGAACGCGGACGGGACCGTCCTGCGCATGGTGGACCTCGATCTCGATGTCGTGCGGCCCCGGGGCGGCGAGGGGCACATCGAGGACGAGGACCAGTTCGCCGAACGCCGGATGCGCTACGGCTATCCCGACAGTGTCGTCGACACGGCCCGGCAGACCTGCGAGTGGTTGATGGAGAGGGTCCGTCGTGAAGGTGACAGTGATGGCGTCGAACCCTTCGCCTCGGGGTACCGCCACTGGCTCGGCCTCATCGGATAGGCCCGAATCAGCCACCCTCGCATCGAATCGTGCAGCCACCGTGCCCGAGCCGCGCCCCCGACCTCTCGGTTGCCGGCATACGGCATCTCCGTGGAGCGGTACAGGCTGCGGCAGCGCAGACGTAAGGGGTCGGCGTTGCGTCAGCGCAGGCGGAGTGTGACCTGTGCGCTGTTGATGTGGTCATAGGTCACGGAGAACGTCTTCCGGATACCGGCGCCACACGCTTCGAACTCGTAGGTCCGGCCGGCATCGGGGTCGATGCGGACGACGGCGCACTTGAAGTCACCGCGGGTGTCGTCGACCCAGCCGTGCACCTTGAGGTCCCCCAGGTCGCACTCGAGCCGCCAAGACGCCCGGGCGCCGTCGATGCGGGGCTCGCGGACCGAGGGGCAGCGGTCAGCGCTCGCTGGCGTCGCCACCGCCACGCCCAGCCCGGCAGCCAACACCGTGCCGGTCAGCGCAGACACCCATGCTCGGGCACGCTTCATCCGTTCGTCCTTCCTTCAGTCACCACGGTCAAGGGGGGATGCCGATCAGTCGGCGGGGTTGTAGGCGACGCTGGCGTTGGGGCAGTCGGCCGCGTACCGCAGCAGTGCCTCGCGCTCGGCGGGGTCGACGGCGAGGCCCCAGCGGTGTTTGGTGGCCACCCACTCGCCGAGGTAGCGGCAGTGCACCGCTGCCATCGGCATCCAGGTAGACGGGTCCTGGTCGCTCTTCTGCCGGTTAGAGCGGGCGGAGACTCCGACGAGGGTGTTGTCGCTGTTGAGATCGTTGGCGTAGCGGCGGCGGCGCTCGGTCGTCCAGCCGTAGCCGCCGGAGTCGTGGACTTCGGCGAGCGGGACCAGGTGATCGATGTCGACTCCAGCTGGGCCTTGGACGAGGACGTCATCGTAGTAGGAGTGCCAGGCGCCACCGGTGATGGTGCAGCCGACGCCAACGGTCGGCGCCTCGATCGCCTCCGCGCCGGCTTTGTATGCGAGGCCGGCAGGTCTTAGCCGGCCGGCTGCAAGGCCCAGTGGTGCGGCTCGATGGGGGCCGGCCTCACCACGAGTCGGCCGACCACGCCGGGATCGTCGACGAGCTTCCCCCACGAGGCGGACCGGTCGCCGGGGGTGTGTTCGATGTCGGCCCACACCGTGCTGCCAGGCCCCGCAGAACCGTAGAAGACGGTCCACTCGGCGTACCTGTCGCAGTTGTCGCTGATTCCCACCTTGTGGTCGTCCGTCAACCTCAGGCAGCCGCGCGGGGCCGAGTTCGGCACGGAGACGTCCATCGTTCCATTGGGGCGTTGCTGTACCTGCCAGTTCGCCGAGGTGTACGTGCTGTCCGTGCAGTCGCCCAGTGACACCATGCCGACAGGTCCGTTCACCTTGGGCCAGACCAGGCACTTGCCGTCCGTGAGCGCCGCGAACCGGTAGACCCCGTCGATGAGCGGGGCGGCGTGGACGGGCTGCGCGAGAGCCGCAGTGGCCGCGACGGCGGCGGCCATGAGGGCGATGACTCGTGAACGCATGGGACGGGACTCCTCGAACAGCCGTGGTCGAACCGATCGCACGGCACTGACACGGCCGACACACAAGCCGCCGGAGACAGCGGCGGCACCGATCCTGGAACACCGGTCCGCCCGGTAGCAGCCGGCGGTCGCCGCTGTCACTCGCCTGGCTGAGTCACGTCACCCGGGGGTGTGGCGGCTCGAGCTGCGCGGGGTCCAGCCCGTATCGGCGCGCGAACCCGAACCAGCATGGACCGCCGGCCTTCCCGTAGCCGCGGGCAGCCGACGGCCTGGGCCCCAATGCCGGTTCCCACCCAGGCTCAGGGCCCCGTGCCGGGCACACGGGGCAGGTGTCCCTGAGGGGGAAGGCGGTTGCGGTATCGGTGGTTCGGTGATCGGGTGTTCAGGGCGATGGGCGACCTTGTCCTGAACGGCCAGCCGCTGGCGCCCGCGATGACGACTGCCGGCGCGCACGTCCGCCGGGCCCGTCCCGGCGAGAGCCTCGGCGTGCTCCAGGTCATCCCCACCGTCTGCTCCCCTTGGGACGGCGAGGGCGCCGCCGAAGGCACCAGCAGTCCAGCACCTCATTGGGGATGCTCCAGTTGGGGGCGGACAGCAGTCGGACGAACCTGTCGTGGCGCATCGTTGAGGGTGTGGGTTCGTGGATGTGGTCGACGATCCACTGCTCTCTGGGACGGGCTGGGTTGACCCACGACGTCGTAGAGAGCGGGATGCCGGGCGTACGCCACAGGCCGACACGGCGGAGCAGGCCGCTGGCCAGCCATGCCGTGGACGCGCTCCGGGTGGCCCGGGGCACCAGCCCTGGCCCGTTGCTTCCGATGTAGCCCCGCTCATGCTCCTGGCCGCAGTGGCCGCCGACCTGGGCGCTACCTGATCGGCATACCGATCAAGGACTGCCCTCACGCAGCGCCTTTCCCCAGAGGCCGGACTCGGTGAGAGTCCGGCCTCAGCGCCTGGATGGATCCCTGCGTGGCTGGGGAGCTGTAGAGAGCGTGGATAACCAGATCAGGGGACGGGGAGGGCACGGGAACGGGCATGGTGGTACTGGTGGTGTTAGCCGTCTTGGGCGTGGGTGCCGTGGTCGGGGCTCTGGCGCGGGCCGGACGTCGGGAGGCTGAGGCGGAGAAGGCCCGACTTGAGGAGCAGGCACGGGTTCAGGCCCAGAGGTCGCTGGAATCCATCTGGGCCATGGGCCCTCTGGCGTTCGAGGAGTACATCGCCGAACTCTGCCGCCGGGACGGCTGCACCGGAGTACTCCGCGTCGGTGCAGCAAACGACCTGGGCGCCGACGTCATCGGCCGACTGTCGGACGGCCGGAAGCTCGTAGTGCAGTGCAAGCGCTACGCGAAACACCGCACCGTCGGTAGCCCGGACCTCCAGAAGTTCAACGGCACCGCCCGCAGCGAACACGGAGCAGATGTGCCGCTCTTCGTCGCCTCCTGCAAGTTCACCAAGCAGGCCCGAGCCTTCGCAGCCCGCCACGGCCTGGCCCTCGTCGACATCGACCTGCTCGGCTTCTGGAACAGCGGCACAGCCCTGTCCGCGCTCCTCGACCTGGACATCGGCCGGTCCGGCACCAACCGGAAACTAGCCCCGGACAGCTGAGCTCTCCTGGCACCGAGAGGGGGCCGTGCTTCCACTGCGACGACACCGGCCGTGCCCGCCGCCTGGGGGATCCGGCGGCCGGGCAAGCCTTAGGTGACCCTGGGCAAGCCCACCACGAGGAGGGCTTGCCCAGGCACTGGCGGCTACGGGCCGTCCCGTCCCGGGCGCAGGACGTCGGCGTGGATCCGGGCCCGGACACCGGGCTCGCCGGGATCCCGGCGTACGGGGGCGATGCCCGAGGCCGTCCAGCGCTCCTCCAGGGTGGTTATGACGGCCCGGACGGTGTCCTCGTCCCCGCCGGTGATGTCCATTACCACCAGGCCGGGCTCCGCGATGTGCTGCTCGTCGATCGGTTTCATGACCGCTGCGGCGGCGGTGAAGGCAAGGCGGTTCGCCGGCGGCCTCAGCTCCATCCGCACGAGGGAGTGGAATGGGCTCCGGGCGCAGGCACGCCCGGCGGGACGCTGTCGTGGTGTCGGGGTGGGGCCCCCGTCGCGGCCCCGGTGGCCAATTGCCGGACCGAGGGATGGCCGAATTCGCCGCTTGGCGCGAAGCCGTCGACAAGCAGCTCAACTGATACGACGGGCAGGTCAAAGGTCCACGCCAGCTACGCCCAGTCGACGCCGAGCTTCGCGAGGGCGGCGAGCTGGTCGGCGGTGAGCTTGTCGCGCCGGCTCTTGGTGTTGGAAACCCACACCCCGAGCTTCACGATCACCGGCTCCGCCTCACCCTCGACCGCGATCTCCTCCCCGTGGGCCCTCGGGACCGGCCGACGGGCGTCTTCTCGCTCCAGCCAGTGGGTGAGGGCTGCCAGGCCCCGCTGGAACGCCTGCTGCGTCTTGCTCGGCCCCTTCGGCCCGCGACTGGCCGCAGGGGCGGGAGACGGCGCCTGGTTGGGCTGCACGCCTAGCGCGGTTAGCGGCCGCCGACGCACAGGAGGTGCGGCGCGGGCGACCCCGGTTCCTTGGCTGCGCGGGCTGGTGCAGCGGTTGTGCGGCCTGCCGCCACGCCTGCCGAGGCATGGGCGGTGGAGGGCCGTGGGCAGAGGGCTGCCGGGTCACCGCCCGGTGCGGCGCACCTCCCACCGTGAGACGCCGCCGCGTTCCTCGGCAACGTACAGCGTGCCGTCCGGGCCGAAGACCAGGCCGTGGGGCTCGCGCTCGGGGGCTGCGAGCGGGTGCTCGGTGATCTTGCCGTCCGGAGTGACGGAGCCGATCCGGCCGGTGCCCCACTCGGTGAACCAGCAGGTCCCGTCTGGGGCGACCGCGACGGCGTGGGGGCGGCAGTCGGACTCGGGCAGCGGGAACTCCGTGATCTCCACGCCTGCCTCGCCCGTCGTGAGCCGCCCGATCCGGCCGGCGCCGATCTCGGCGAACCACAGGGTCCCGTCCGGGCCTGCCGCGAGCCCGACCGGGGCGACGCCGGGGGTGGGCAAAGGGTGGAGCCGGACCTCGCCGGAGACGGTGATCCGGCCGATTGCGTTCGCCTGGTTGAGGGTGAACCACAGGGCTCCGTCGTGTCCCGCCGTGAGGAACGACGGGAATCCCCCCTCGCACGGCAGCGGGAACTCGCGGACCTCGCCGTCCGTGCCGATGCGGCCGACGCGGCCTGTGTTCGTCAGGGTGAACCACAGGGCCCCGTCGGGTCCGGCCGCGATCCCGTACGGTCCGCCCGCGCCGCCGGGAAGCGCGTACGAGCGGGCTTCGCCGGCCACCGTGATCCGGCCGATCCGGTGGTCGCGGTACCGGGTGAACCACAGCGCGCCGTCCGGTCCGGCGGTGATCAGGGTGGGGCCGCAGTCGGGGGAGTCTAGAGCGAACTCCTCGACGCGGCCCGTCGACGGGGTGAGGCGGGCGATGCGGCCGCAGTGGACGAGAGTGCACCACAGGTGGCCGTCCGGCCCGACGGCCAGCGCGTACGGGCCGGAGCCGGCGGTGGGGAGGGCGAGGGTGCCGAGCGGGCTTACGGAGGTGGTCAAGCGAGGCGTCCTTTCGACGGCAGGGGAGGAGGGGCGGAGCGGCTGTCGGTCGTCACGGACAGATGCCGGCCCCGGCGGCCACCGGGGCGCGCAGCGCGAGTCGGTCACCCGACCAGCGGGCGCACAGCCGCCGGTCGTGGCTGACCACGACCACCGCGCCCGCGAATTGGGCCAGCGCCTCCTCCAGCTCCTCCGCCAGCGCGGGGGAGAGGTGATTCGTGGGCTCGTCCAGCAGCAGGACGTCGGCCGGTTCGGTGACCAGGCGGGCCAGGGCCAGCCTCTGCCGCTGTCCGACGGAAAGGGAGCCGACCGGAGCGGACAGCCGGTCGCGGGCGAACAGGCCCAGCGACAGAAGCCGTTCGGCGTGCTCCTCGGGAGTTCCAGCGCGGCCCTCGGCGTAGGCCGCGAGCAGTGTCCCGCGGCCTGCTCTCACGTCGGCCTGCTGGGCCAGCAGGCCGACCCGGCCGTGCCGTCGAACGACCTGCCCGAAGTCGGGGGCCAGGACGCCGGCCAGAACCTGCAACAGGGTGCTTTTGCCCGCCCCGTTCGGGCCCGTGACCAGCAGTCGGCCGCCCGTCGGCACGGTCAAGTCCACCGGCGCGAGCCTCCCCTCGACCGCGACGCCCGCTGCGGCCAGCAGCATCCGTCGCGCGTCGCCGGACCGTGCCGGCCCGGCGGGCGTCTCAGGTTCGGCGGCGCCGGCGATGGCGGTGCGCGGTACTGCGGTGAACCGCAGGGGGTCCGCGGGCGCGGGCACTGGCCGGGCCAGCAGCCGGGCGAGCCGCTCTTCGGCGTTGCGGACCCGGCTTGCGAGGGACTGCTGGACCCGGCCGGCGGCGCGGTCGTACGCCATCTTGTTGCCGTCTCTCATGGCCCGGCCGGGTGCCACCCGTCGGGCGGTGACGGCGGCGGCCTCGCGCAGTCGGGCCGCCTCGGCCCGCCAGGCTGCGTGGGCCTCGGCGCGGCGCCGCCGCTCGGCGGCGCGCTCCGCGAGGTAACCGGCGTAGCCGTTGCCGTACCGCACGGTCCGGTGCATGTCGCCGTCGACCTCGAGGAGGGAGGTGGCGACGCGTTCCAGGAAGACCCGGTCGTGGGAGACGACGACCGTGATGCCGCGTCGGGCGCGCAGGTGGTCCTCCAGCCAGGTCAGGGCGGAGCCGTCGAGGTGGTTGGTGGGCTCGTCGAGGAGCAGTACTTCCGGGGTGGCGGCGAGCAGTACGGCAAGGCGTAGGCGTACGACCTCGCCGCCGGACAAGTCGCCGACGGCGGACTCGCGGGGCAGGCTCAGCAGACCGAGGCCGTGCAGGGACCGCTCCACCCGGGCGTCCGCGTCGTACCCGCCGCGCAGTTCGAAGGCGGTGAGGGTGTCGGCGTACGCGGTGAGGGTCTCGGCAGTGGCGTCGCCGCCGGCCATGCGGGCCTCCAGCCGGCGCAGGAGCCGTTCCGATGCACGCAGCTCGGCGAGGGCGCGGTCGACCACCTGCTGGACGGTCATGTTCGGGGCGAGGTCTGTTGCGTGAGGTAGCCGACGCCGCCTTCGGCGCGCAGGACGACCTCGCCGCGGTCAGGGCGCTCGGCCCCCGCCAGCAGGCGGAGCAGGGTGGACTTGCCGGAGCCGTTCTCGCCGACGATGCCGAGGCGTTCGCCGACGAGGACGGAGCAGTCGACGGAGTCGAGGATCAGGCGGCCTTCATAGGACTTGGTGAGATCAGACGCGGTGAGCTGTGCGGTCACAGGGCGGCTCCAGGGGTTCGGGGGCGGGGATCGTCGTCGCGACGGTGGAGGGGTGAGTGGGGACGCGGTGAATGACCACGGGAGTTCTCCTCTAAGGCGACGAATGTTGCGTTAAGATGCTGGCATGCATTCCCGTACGCAGGCAAGCGAAGATCCCGGCCGACACGAACCGGCCACGAGGCGGCGCCGGACGGGCGGCCGGAGCGCCCGCGTCCGCACCCAGGTCCTGGAGTCGGTGGGCGCACTGCTCCTGGAGGCCGGGTACGACGGGCTGACAGTCGACGCGGTCGCGGAACGCGCCGGCGTCCACCGCACGACCGTCTACCGGCGCTGGCACGACGTCGGGTGCCTGCTCGCCGACGTACTCGACGCCGCATCCGACGACCTGTGGAGCCCCCCGGACACCGGATCGCTGGAGGACGACCTGACCGCCCTCAACCAGGAGGTGTTCGAGGCACTGGCGGGCGGCGGGCCGAACTTGACCACGGCCCTGATCGCAGCCGGGTTCCGGTCTGCGGAGGCGTCAACGGCGCTGTCGCGGTTCTGGGAGGACCGCTACGCCCGGTGTGCGGTGGTCGTCACCCGGGCGGCCGACCGGGGGGAGCTGCCCGGTCCCGCCGACAGCCGGGCGCTGCTCGTCGCCGCGACCGCCCCGCTCTACCACGAGCTACTGCTGCTCAGAGCATCCCCCGACCCGACGCTGCCGCGCCGCGCCGCCGCGGTCGCCGCCGCAGCGGCCGGCGCCGGCGCCTTCAGCACGCCCCACTGACCCCGGACGCCGTGTGAATGAGCGGGCTCGTGGCATTGGTTGGGCGTCAGCCGGGTCCGCGCGGTTGTCCCTGCTCTCACTGCGTTGTGATGCTGATCTTGGCTGCCGTGGGGTGACCAAGCTGCTGCCACGAGCTGCATAGCAGCAGGCGGTTGGCTGTCAGGGGGTTGCCCATTCCTGTGTGGCCCACCGGGATAGCGGTGTGCTGGTGGGAATGGCCGCGCCCCCTCGGGGCCGGGACTCTCCCCCAGGTGCGTGTGCTGCTGCCTGACGGTGAGATCGGCGGGGGGCTGGTGCGCCGTGGCAGACGGGCGCGGGGGCGTGGGTCTACCGGGTGGCGTTGCGGGCCTGGTCTAGCCGTACCGCGTCCACGGGTCAGGATTTGGCGGCGGACCTGGTCGAGATCGACATCCCCTCCGGCCGCGTCCGGCCGGTACCCGGGGTGTCTTACGAGGGGCGTGCCGGTATTGCGCGCGCAGCGCCGTCCGGCGCCGGCGGTACCGGCAGTGGACGCGGCCCCCATGACGCCGGCCGCTGTGGCCACTGCGGCCGGGCCGGGGGTCGGTGGTCCGGTGTGGGTGGCGGCGGCGGTGCGGCTGGGTGTGGCACGTCAGATCGTGGTGCACCGGGCTGACTGCTGTGTCATCGGCGTTGAGACCGGGCCGGCCGGGGCACTGACGACAGAGGACTGCCGCCGCATGCTCGCGATGGATCCGCAGGCTACGGCCTGCGATGTGTGCGACACCCGCGACATCCAGGCCGCTGCCGACGGGTTACCGCCCCGCTGAGTATGTCGGGAGCAGGGGCGCAGGCCGAGGCGGGTCGGGCGGAAGGACGGACACGGCTCAGCTCCCGTACTGCGCCCGCCGGGCCTCCTTGCACGCCGCGCACAAGGGCGACGCTCCCACCCCGTACCGGCAGGTCGGAGCATGACTTCCCTGCACCGACAGCGAGATCGGCGCCGTCATCGAAGCGTTGGCCGAAGACCTTCACGTTTCGACAAGTCCTCGCCTCGGGTGCTCGGCTACGGACGTGCGGACGCATCGGCTCGGCGGCGCCCCGCCAGGCGAGCCAGGCGAGCCAGAGATGCTGCGGTTGACACGGCACCATCGCGCGGCTGGTCAGCCGCAGCTACGCGCTCGACCTCTACTGCCCGCTTCGTATGGCCAGCACCAGCCAGACGACTGGTCCCGCTGCCAGAACGATCAGCAGTAGGCAGCACGGTAGCGAGGAATCCTTGAGGGGTGGCTGGGCTGCTATCTGCGGGGCCACTCGGCGCACGTCGTCGGCGTGATACCAACACTTACCGGCGGACCCGGTAGTGGTCATCCAGCTCTCCGTATGGACCCGCACTCCATGGGCCAGCGCATTTACATACACCGAGCGAGCACCGACGCCCGGCCACAACGTGCTCACCTGGCGCTCCGTCAGCCAGTCGCTCTCCAACTCGTCAGCCACATCCTGCCTTTCTCCCAGCAGTCAGGGACACGGCATCATGAACTGTCCCATAGCCAGGCGTAGTCCGCCCCCTCCCATCGCTTCTCGGGGTTCCGACGCGCCGATCCGCTTCCCGGGGTCTGAATGCCGCCCGACCCCGAATCACGGTGTCGAGGCGGGAGGACCGTTAGTGCAGTCAACAGGTCATCGGGCACAGGGTCCGGTTTGTGAGGGAGCCCAGGTGGCGACCTGTGGTCGGGCGATGGGTGGCGGGGCGGGGGAGGTCATGGCGCTGCTCCTGGGTGCGGGGGTCCCTCAATCCAAGCATGTGTTCGATTTGTTCGGCGAGGGGCGCGCCGCAGGTCAGCGGTAGGTCTGGTGGCACAGCGCGGTGATGGTCGGGCTGGTGACGCCGTGCGCGGAGCGGCACAAGGCGGCCATGTCCCCGGCCCGTACACCGGGGCCGGGCTGGGCCGGGGCGGCGCGGTGCGGGCGTACGGGCGGCGGGCTTCGCCTTCGCCGTGCCCGTGGTCCTGGCCTTCGCGGCCCGCTTGGGTGGGGCGGATCGGTGCGGGGCGGTGGCCCGGTGCGGCCGGGAGGGCCTGTGGTGGGCTCGGCGGGGGATGGCTGCGCTCTGGCGGCTCGGGGCGGTTGCGGGGGTGTGCCGGGCAGGCTCGGTGCGGGGCTCGGCTGCGGGTTGGGCGTCGGGCAGGGGAGAGAGGGGCAGGGTCGCCGGCTCGGCGGCCCGCTGTCCTGGCCGGGCGAGACTCTTGTGGTCGGCCGCTGCGGCGGCCGGGGAGGCCTTCGGGGCCGAGCTGGGGCGGGGTGGATGGTGACGCATCCGGAGGCCGCGAGCAGTGCGGCGAGGAGCAGGGGCAGGGACCAGCGGCGCATGCCGCAACCGTGCCGCACACGGGCCCCAGAGCGGCCCAGACGGCCCCGCTGCACCCCTCGGATGGATGACGCGGCGGCCGCCCCACCGGACCGTGCCGCGCCGAGCGGGTCGACGCTGGAAGGGGGCGACTGCGAGGGAGGCTCCGGGGATGGTGCTGAGACCGCCGGTGGAGCCGATGCTGGCGCAGGCCGCGGAGTCGGTGCCGGGTCCGGCTGCGCTGCGCGCAGGGGTGGCCTACGAGCAGAAGCTGGACGGGTACCGGGCGCTCGTCTTCACTGTGGCCGGGCCGGGCCGGGCGGTCGGGTGCTGGTGCAGACCCGCCGCGGGTCGCTGGTCCAGGACCGTTGGTCGGACCTGGTGGCGGCCGCCGAGCAGCAGCTGCCGCACGGCCTGGTCCTCGATGGCGAACTGCTCGTCTGGCACGCCGAAGCGGGGCGGTTGTCGTTCGAGGCGTTGCAGCGCCGGGCCGCCGCCCGTACCCGCGGCGCCGCCGGCCTCGCGGTCGGTCTGCCGGCCTACTTCGTCGCGTTCGACGTGTTGCAGCTGGACGGCCAGGAGCTCCTGACGCGCCCGTACGAGGAGAGGCGCGCACTCCTGGAGGAGGTGTTGCTGCTGATGTCGGAGCGCGGCACGTTCGGGCCGGGCGGCCCGTCCGACTACGAGCCGCTCCCGGCGTCCCCGTTTCGGCGGCCGGGAACCCGGTTTCGGCGGCGCCGGCCGCCGGGAGTGCGGGTACCGAGAAGCCGGGCCCAGGTGGACGTGCGCTGTGACTCCAGGACGGTGCGCAGGGCGGCGAAGTCCCGCAGGAAGCCCACTTCACCGAGATCGGCATCGACGCGGGGCGGAGGGGCAGGGCGCAGTCGGCAGCCGCGATCACGGCCGCAATGAGGGTCTGCCAGCGGTGAGAACCGGAAAGCTACCTCCGGAGGGGTCCGCCGGGGGACGCGGCGGCCAGGCTGGGGGTGCCAGCGATGTCTGCCGCGGGCTCGTCTGGAGGATCCGGTGAGGCTGTGCTGCTCATGTGCCTCGCCTGCTTCGACGGGCATCTAGCATGCGTTCCCCGCGGACGGACCCTGCCGTAGCCCTGCCGTAGCCCTGCCGTGAGGCATGGTCCCGGGGTGCGATTGGCCCAACGTCGCCCAGCGACAGCTGGCGGGCCCCCTCGCGGGCCTTCGCCGAGGCCTCGACCAGTGATGTTCCTTCTCCTTGGGATTGCCGCCTTAGCCCTGGACGCACCGGCCACCTGTGCGTCGTCCACCGCGCGCTCACCGGCCCGATCGCAGGGGCGGGCTGCGTAGCTTCGGCGCTGGGGTGTCATAGGCGCAGCGCGTGTACGCCTTCGTCGTTCGCGAAGTACAGCATCCCGTCGACGGAGAGGGGCGGGGGCCCCGAAATGGTCCCACCCGCACTCACCCGCCACAGGGCCTCGCCGGTGCGGGTGTCATGGCAGTACCAGTCGTGCAAGTAGCAGACGAACAGACGGTTCCCGGGGGCCCCGCCCGCCGCAGAGGAGGTGACATGGCGGGTACTTCGCCAGCGTTCACGCCCTGTGGCCGCGTCATGAGCTCGCAGCGTGGTGCGCTCCTCGTCGAGGCTGGCCTCGCTCCAGCACAGATAGGCGCAGTCCCCGTCAGCGGCGATGACGGGGCTTTCGTAGAGCCTGGTCGAGAAGGCGGGCGCGGTCCAGCGGAGCCTGCCTGACGCGGCGTCGAAGGCCTGGAGCCGCTGTTCGTCGCCCTTGCTCCGGCCGGGGCCGCTGATGTAGACGGCGTCGCCGTGCGCCACCGGCACCGAGGAGTGCACCGCCGGCGCGGTCCAGCGGACGGCGCCGGTGCGCCCGTCGTACGCCACCAGCTTCGAGCCGATGCCGACGTTGCCGCTGCGCCCGAAGAGCAACCCCGCGGCGTAGGCGTCCAGGGTGCACCGGCCACCCGACTTCTCCAGCGGCGCCACCCAGCGGACGGCGCCAGTGCGCGGGTCGAGCGCGGTCAGGCTCCCGTCCGGCGGGTTGACGTAGGCGAGGCCGTCGCGCACCTCCAGGAGCGAGGCCTCGGTCTCCCACAGCAGGTCCCCCGTCCTCGTGTCGAGTGCGTACAGGACACTGGGCGGCGGGTCCGGATCCTCGTCATAGGTGAACGGATCGAAACTGACCAGGGCGACGGAGCCGCTGGTCCACAGGTCCCCAGCCCTGGGCGTACGCAGGCGGCTCCCGGGGGCCTGGCGCCACAACGGCTCACCGTCCGCGGTGCGCAGCGCGTGCACGGCGCCGCCGTCCGTGGCGACGAACACGGCACCCGACGCAACGGTCGGTGAGCCGAGCCGGGCACCGGCCAACGGCGCGCGCCAACGCTCGTGCCCGGTGGCCGCGTCGACCGCGTACAGCCCGTCCTTTTCCGACCTGACGTAGATCACGCCGTCCTGGTACACCACCGGAACATGCCTGACGCCCTTGGCGCCGTCCTCGTCCAGCAGGGCGAAGGTCCACAGGGGCTTGCGGGCCGGCGGCTTGGCCTCCTTCGGTGCACCTCCGAGGACGTCGCACGCCGCGTTGGCGAGGCCGATGCCGATAGCACCACCGGCCACCCACTTCACGACCTGGCGGCGACCCACTTCCTGCTGTTCCCCCGTGGCACGCATCGGGGCAGGCTAAGCGACGCTTACGAACTGGCGCTACACCATATGAAGACGCGACATCGTGACCCCGCACCCGGGAGACGACCAACCCGCGCAGCACGTCGGTCGGCGCCTCGCGCCCGTCCATCGGCCCACCGCCTCCGGACCTTGTTACGGCGGCTGCGGCCGGTACCCCGACGGCTATAGCGCCCCTGGCCGACCCCGGTGCTGCTGGCGGAGATGGGAGCGCGCGGGCGTGGGCTGGGCCCGGGCGGAGCCAGCCAGTCGCGTTGTGACAGGCACCGGTGACCAGGGCGATCAGGTTCGCTCCGGCCTGCCCGCGTCGCGGGGCTAAACCACAGGCCACAGGCTGTTCCGCCCACGTGGAAGCCTCATGAAGGACTTGGTCCGCTCACGGTGCCGGGGTAGTTGGTGATGCCGTATTCGCGCTGGCAGGCGGGGCCCCTGGATGTGCTCACTCCGGTACAGGGGGAACGTGCTCAGGAGAGATCGGTCGTGGACGCGAGGAAGGATTTGACCGCGAGGTTGAACAGCTCCGTGTCCTCGAGGTTGACCATGTGGGCTGCCGATGCGAACCGCTGGCGCCTGGCACCGGGAACGGTCCGGGCGATGGCCCGGGCGTTTGACGAGATGTCACTGCTGTCGAGTTCTCCGTCGAGAACCAGGGTGGGCACGCCGATGGAGGCGAGCCGGTCCGCGGCACCGATTTCTCTCGGCATCCCCGCCCCGAGCCCGCGGGCGTGCCGCACGACATTGGCGGACGCCGAAGAACGCATCCGGTCGCGCAGTTTGCTGCTGACCTGGGACGGGTCACGGTGCGGCCCGTCCACCCACATCCGCAGAAAGTGCTCCACGAACCGCTGCGCGCCGCCGTCCGGGTCGCCCACCGCGGCCATCTGCTGTGCGGTGTGGTGCGCGACGTGAGGGTCGGTGAAGTGGCGACCGCTCACCCCGGGCGAGGCAAGGACCAGTCCCGACGCGGACGCCGGATGGGCTATCGCCGTATCGAGGGCGGTCCGCGCCCCGAGGGAAAGCCCCACGAGCGTGGCGCATGGGACATCGAGGTGGGTGAGCAGAGCGTGTAGATCGTCGTGGTGGGCGTAGTCCCGAACGACGGTGGAGGAACGCCCGTGGCCGCGGGCGTCATAACGGATGACGCGGTACCCAAGGCCCGCGAGCCACGAGAACTGCTCGTCCCACATGTTCAGGTCGAGCATGCCGCCGTGCATCAGTACGACGGGGGGTCCTTCGCCGGCCGACTCGTAGAAGAGCTCGCCCGCCTCGACGGGTACGGTGGCGGTTGTGACGGCGTGTGTGCGCGCATGTGTCATCGTGGGCCGTCTCCTCGATCCGTGGGGTGTGGCGGGGTCTCCTGTGCGAGATCCTTGAACTCCTCGCCAAGGCGACGGAGCACGTGCAGGGCCGTCGTGACGTCGCCGGCGGTCAGATCCGACAGCCGGCGCCGCAGTTCGGCTTCCTCGGCTTCCTGGATGCTCCTGATGGTGGCTTCCCCTTTCGGCGTGAGCCGGATCAGGCGCGAGCGCCGGTGCTCCGGGTTCGGGGCGCTCTCAGCCAGCCCCAGGGCTGTCGCGTCGTTCACCAGACGCTGGACCGGCTGCCGGTCCAGGCCCAGCAGGCGGGCCAGTTGAGGCACCGTTCGCGGGCCGCTCCTGCGCAGTCCGTCCATCACCGCATGCTGACCGGCTGTCATCCCCGTTGCCATCAGCTCCCGCTCCACGGCACGCACGACCGTGCGGTGCAGCGGCCACAGGCTGCGGATCACTTCGTAGAGGAGAGGCCCCAACGGGGACTCATCCTTCACACGCTCAGTGACACTCATGGTGTCAGCATGACACCTTTAGTGTCTTCATGGCCACAGGATCCGGCCGAGGACTGGGTGGTTGTAGCCTCACACCCCGTTTCCGCAGATAGGCGGCAGTGCTGTGAGGGTGTGAGCCTGTGCGCGACTCGCTGGACCTTCACGACCGCCCCGCGTGGGGCGGGTCCTTTACTGGCCCTTTACGATGATGTCGGGGACACTTCCACCCCGCCGTATCCCTGTGGATCCGCCCGATCCACCGAGCGAAGAAGGAGCAGCAGACCCGCAATGGGTGAACCTCCCAGTACTGGCCGTGCCACGCCTTGCCCGCAGAATCATCCGGGAGTGGGGGTGGCACGGTGACCGAAGTCCTGCTGCTGCTTCTCGCTCTGGCGCTGACCCTGGCGTGTGCGGTGTTCGTCGCCGCCGAGTTCTCCCTCACTACCGTCGAGCGCAGTGAGCTCGAACGCGCTGCATCTGCCGGTGAGCGCGGCGCCGAAGGCGCCCTGAAGGCCGCCAAGCGCCTCACCTTCCAGCTGTCGGGTGCCCAGCTCGGCATCACGGTGACCTCGCTGGTGATCGGCATGCTCGCCGAGCCGTCCGTCTCCGCGCTCCTGCGCGGCCCCCTCCAGGCCGTCGGCCTTCCGGCGGGCGCGGCGTCGAGCACCGCGACCCTCCTGGGCGTGGCACTGTCGACCGTCGTGCTGATGGTGGTCGGTGAGCTGGTGCCGAAGAACTGGGCGATCTCCCGGCCGCTGGCCGTGGCCAAGGTCGTCGCCGGTCCGCAGCGCGCGTTCACCGCCGCCTTCGGACCGCTGATCCGGCACCTGAACAACACCGCGAACCGCCTGGTGCGCCGCTTCGGCCTGGAGCCCGCCGAGGAGCTGGCCTCCGCGCGTACACCGGAGGAACTGGTCGCTCTGGCCCGGCACTCCGCCCGCGAGGGCGTGATCGAGGCGGACTCGGCGGAGCTGTTCGTACGGACCCTGCACCTGGCGGAGCTGACCGCGGAGAACGTGATGACCCCGCGGATCGACGTCCAGGCCCTGGAGCTGCACGCCAGCGCCACCGATGCCGCGAACCTCACGCACGCCACCGGCCTGTCCCGCTTCCCCGTCTTCCGCGACACCCTCGACGAGGTGGTCGGCACCGTCCACATCCGCGACATCGTGGACCTGGACGAGGACAAGCGGCTCCTGACCTCGGTGGCCGACCTGATGACCTCGGCGCTGCTGGTGCCGCACTCCCTGCCGGTGGACACCCTCCTCGGCCGGCTGCGCAAGGCCCGCACCATGGCCGTGGTCATCGACGAGTACGGCGGCACCGCCGGCGTCGTCACGGTCGAGGACATCGTCGGCGAGGTCCGCGACGAACACGACCCCCTCGAGGTCCCCGACCTCATAGCAGCCCCGGAGCAGGACGGCCGCAAAGTGTGGGAGGCCGACGGAAGCATCCGCGTGGACGAACTGGCCGAGATCGGCTTCACCGTCCCCGAAGGCCCCTACGAGACACTCGCCGGACTGATCGCCACCCGCCTGGAACGCATCCCCGTCGAAGGGGACACCGCCACCGTCACCGGCTGGGACCTCACCGTCCTCGACATAGACCACCACCGCGCCGACCGGGTCACCCTCACCGCACCCGCCGCCACCGACGCAGAGACCGTTTCCGGGGAGGAAGACCGATGACCGCGATCCAGCTCCTGATCGGCGCCTTCACCCTGATCACCAACGCCTTCTTCGTCGGAGCCGAGTTCGCCCTCATCTCCGTCCGCCGCTCCCAGATCGAACCCGCCGCCCAGAAGGGCGACCTCAGGGCGAAGACCACCCTGTGGGGCATCGAACACCTCTCGGCGATGATGGCCACCGCCCAGCTCGGCATCACCGTCTCCTCCCTGGCCCTGGGCGCGGTCGCCGAGCCCGCCATCGCCCACCTGCTGGAACCCCCCTTCCACACCATCGGCGTACCCGAGGGCCTGATCCACCCGATCGCGTTCGTCATCGCGCTCACCGCCGCGACGTACCTGCACATGCTGATCGGCGAGATGGTCCCGAAGAACATCGCGCTCGCCGCTCCCGCACCGACCGCGCTGCTTTTGGCGCCGCCGCTGGTCGCCCTCACTCGGGCACTGCGGCCGTTCGTCTTCGGCATCAACGCCTTCGCCAACGCCCTGCTGCGGCTCCTGAAGGTCGAACCGAAGGACGAGGTCGGCTCTGTCTTCACCGACGACGAACTCGCCCGGCTGGTGAAGGACTCCAGCGCCGCCGGATTCCTGGCGCCCGAGGGAGGGGAGCGCCTGCGTGACGCGCTCGCACTTGGCAAGCGGCCCGTCGGCGAGATCGTGACCCCCCGCGACGCCTTCGTCACGGTCGCCCTGGGCATCACCCCCCGCGAACTGGAGCGCACCGCCGCCGATCACGGATTCTCCCGTCTGGTCGTCACCGGGCCCAGCGGCGAGACCATGGGCTTCCTCCACATCAAAGACGCCCTCGGCGTCGCCGATCGCACCGCCCCGTTCCCTCCCTCCGTCCTGCACACGGTCACGCAGGTCGGCCAGGGCACCCCGCTGGACGACACCATGAACGCCATGCGCGACGCGGGCACCCACCTCGCCGCCGTCACCGACAGCAGCGGCGCGGTGATCGGCTTCGTCACCATGGAAGACGTCCTCGAAGAACTCGTCGGCGAAGGCGCCTGAACCCCCTTGCTCAGCAACGGAGGCCGGCCCTATACCGGGGTCGGCCTCCGGCATACCGCTGCCCACGACTCCGGGCAGGCAGACAAGCAGCACTGATCTCCGCATCAGCAACTCCCGCATCGAGTCGTGCAACAACCCGCCGCAGAGCCACACCCCCGGAGAACGAATCCAGGAGATCAACGAACCCGCCTCATCCCACGTCACACCACAGCTGACGCCCACCCGGAGCGGTTCGCCAGCTCGGATCCGGCGGGCGTCGTCGTCACGGTCGGCCCGGGGGCCGCGCGGAGCGGTTCCGGCTGACGGGCACCCCGCTGTACGGCTCGCACCGCGGCACCTTCGCGGCGGACCGGGTCGACTACCTGTAGGCCGTCCGGAGGAGTGGCCGGGGCTGCTGCGGCGGCCCCCGCTTCCGTGTGTCCGGCACCGGCCCGCAGTCCCCCGCAGGGGTGATTTTCGCCCTCGCGTACGCGTAGGTGGCTTATGCGGCGTGCTCCCTGGTGGAGTGCGACGCAGCCCGTGCAGAGGTGTCTGTCCCGTGTCTGCCGGGCCGCCGCGCACCGTGGGGCTGAGGCTGGTCCTAGGCCATCTATTCCGGATCTTGCTCCCCCAGTACCGCTGGGGGTGCCCCCAGACCCGCGCCGCCCGGTACCGCGCCTTGCCGCGTTGTCGAGGCACCCGAGGACGTCCAGTAAGCGGGAGCCGCTCCGCCTTGCGATGCACGGCACCTGGGGCCCCTCCCGATGGCTGGGGAAACGCGGGTTTAACCGGCCAGATCCGAAAGGGGCAACCTAGCCGACCCAGCGCCCGGCGTCGGCGGCTCGCGCAGACGGCCCGCCGCCGGCCTGCCGCGGTCCCGCCTGCGGCCGGGACTGCGGGCGCCCGGCCCCCGTTGTACGGTCGAGAGGGGAGCCCGCCCGGTCGGCCGGTCCGGCATTCCGTCTCCACTCCGGTGCCGCCAGGCTGCCGAGGCCCGTTCCGACAGGCACCGGAGGAAGACACCATGACCCGGCACCACCGCCTCGCGCTCCTCGTACCCCTCGCCGCGGCTGCGTGCGTCCTTGCGCCCGCCTTCGCCGCACCGCAGGCCGCCGCCGCCCCCGTCGGCACCTGCGCCCTGGTCAAAGGGGAACCCGGCTCGGACAAGAAGCCCACGTACGACCTCAAGCTCTCCGGCTTCGACAGGGGAGCACGCGTGACGATCTCCGGGGGCGCCTCGAGCCAGAACGTCAGGGTCGCGTCCAACGGGAAGTACGTCGACGAGAACGTGACCTACGGCACCTACACCGTCAAGGAGCGGAACAGGAACACGCCGCCCGTCACGTGCAGCAAGGTGCCGGAGGAACCGGCCGGGCAGGCCGAACCGCAGGCCAAGACTGCGGACGTCACCTCCGTGACCGCCAAGTACCTCGGCAAGCAGGGCAACATCGGGTGCATCATCTTCCCGGACGGGATCGTTCCGGGCTTCGACGGCACGGTCAGCACCTCGGGTCCCGGCACCGTCAAGTACCGCTGGACCCGCAGCGACGGCCTCGTCTCGGGTGCGGCGACCCTTACCTTCACCGCTGCCGGCACCCAGAACGTTCCCAAGATGTCCTGGGACGGCGTCGCCCTGAAAAAGGCTCCGGACAAGTTCAGCGGCTGGGCGCAGATCACGATCGTCGGCGAGGACGCAAAGTCGAACCGGGCCGACGTCTCCCTCACCTGCGTCGACTAGGGCACGTCGGACCGGCAAGAGAGCGCGGGGGATGGTGCTGCGGCCGCCGGTGGAGCCGATGCTCGCGCAGACCGCTGAGTCCGTCCCGGGCCCAGCCGCGCTACGGGCGGGCCTGGTGTACGAGCAGAAGTTCGACGGACACCGCGCGATCTTGTTCACCCCGGTCGGCCCCGGCGGGCGGGTGCTGCTTCAGACCCGGCGCGGGTCGCTGGTGCAGGACCGGTTCCCGGCCCTGGTGGCGGCCGCGGAGCAGCAGCTGCCCGGCGGCCTGGTGCTGGACGGCGAGCTGCTCGTCTGGGATACCGAGGCAGGCCGGCTGTCGTTCGAGGCGTTGCAGCGCCGGGCCGCCGCTCGCAGCCGCAGCGCGCCCGCCCCACCGGCGCCACACAGCGACACACAAGCGCGGCACGCAGCGGCTGTGTAAGCCCCGGCCCCCGGGTGCCGAAGGTGGCCATGAGGTCGACGACCTCCGCCGAGGCCGGCGGTGTCTCCTCGGCGGCCGCGGGCAGGGGGCGGGGGCCGCTCTTCGCGGCGATGACCTGCTCCAGCGCGTCCTGGTACTCGTCGTGCATCTGGGACAGGTCACTGCCGGCGAGGTCTCGGCGAGCCGGACAGCCGCGTCCACCTCCGCGTCGGAGATGACGGTGTCGGGGACGGGGACCTGCCCGGTGGAGCGGATGTTCGGTCAGGGTGCGTTCAGTTCGAAGGCCTGGCGGTTGGCGTTGCTGGCGCCGGGGGTGTTGATGTTGTTGTTCGTGGTGATGTTGTTGAACATCGGGATGACGCCGGTGAGGTTGACGGGGAGGATCGACACGGGGCTCCCGTCTCCGTCACCGTCTCCCTCGTCTCCGCCGCAGGTGCCGCCGGTGATGGTGGTGGGGTCTTCGGCCGTGTCGCCGACGTCCCCGGGGACGAGCGCCACGGCAAAGTTGTCGACGGTGCACGGGGCGTCCTCGGCGACGTTGACAGTGAAGGTGAGTGTGTAGCCCTCACCGGGATCCAGCGGCTCGCTCTCGCAGTTGACCCTGTTGTCCCCCTCGAAGGTGCACGAAACGTTTACATCCGAGTCGATTGCCGTCCCTGTGACGAATGTGACCCCTCCTGTCTGGATGGTGTCTTGCATGACCGTCCCGCCGGTGGTCGTCTGATCGCCTGGGTTGGTGACCGTGATCGTGTAGACGCCCTGCCCGCCTCTGGGGAAGCTGCCGGAATGCGTCTTTGTGATGTCGATCAGGGCCTGGGCGGACGCGGGGGTCGCCCCCAGGGCGAACGGGAGGGCGATGCCCAGTCCCAGGACGGTGGCGAGGGCGGACATCCGCCGCCTCAACGTGTGCGTGACCATGCTGGTCTCTGCTGTCGTGTGAAGGTCGCAGCGGCCCCGCCTGCGAAGGGAGGGGGAGCGCAGTTTACACGGGACGCCTGCACGACTGGAACGCATCAGAGGACGGCCTGATCACGGGCGCGGTCGCCGTTTCACTCGACCGCCTCGCCGCATCCGGGCGCAGTAAGCGGTGTCTTCGCCATCGGCCTGCGCACGACGGTGGCGTGCTTGATGTAGACGGTCTTGCCGGTCTTCTCCGCTAGCCGGAGCAGCGGGTCGGGCTGACATCCTTTCGCGTCTACCCATTCGTCGAGCTGACCTCACCGGCGGTGGTGCAGACAAGCCACGCTCCCACCTGCCGTTACGGGGTGGGAGCCTCGCTTCTCTGCGCGGCGTGCAAAGAGGCGAGGGTGGGACCACCCTTTAGAGGGCCTGGTCTGGGACGGCACACCGCACAGACGCGTTCGGGGGCGGTCACCGTGACCGCTCCCCGAACGGAAGCTCCCAGGGCGTTGGGAACTCCTGCCTCTGTAGGGGTGAACCACTCGGCGATGGCCTATCCAATGCGTGGCAGGGCGGCATGTCGCGCGTCAGGGCATGTCCTGATGAAGCTAGGTTCCACCTGCTTGTCACGACCGAACGCGAGCAGAACCAGGGAGTCTTTGTGCACCGTGCAGGACATTGGATCACAGCTCTGACAGTGGCGGCGGGCGCGCTTGTCATCAACGTGGGACAAGCCAACAATGCCCAAGCCGACGGGCTCCTGGACGTCCTTGGCGGCGGGATCCTCACGCAACAACTGTGCACGCCCGTCCAGTCGGGTGTGGGCAATCAGTTCGCCGCGCCCCAGAACACCCAGTGCAGCCAGGGCGCGTCGGCCTCGACCACCAGCCCGACCCCCACCCCGACTCCGAACCCCGGTGGCCCCGTCACGGGATACGAGTTTCTGCAGAGCTCTGACACGTGCAACACCGATGAAGTCTGCTCGGTGACGCTCACGTGCTCGACCGGAAAGAAGGTCGTCGGCGGCGGGTTCCTCGCGCCGACCGTAACGGGTCCGCACACAATCCAGCAGAACGGGCCGGATGGCGATAGCCAGTGGGGCGTGGGAGTGACGAACGAGGGAGCTGGCCAGCTCACCGTGACCGCGCGAGCCATCTGTGTGAACGCGACAGAGTGATCTGCTGGTAGTGCCAGTTCCTAACCCCATGGTCGAGGTCCTACGGCACTACCCTCGGAGCTGAGTCCCCAGGCCCCGTTCGCTACCGTGGGACGCAGTTACGGCGGTGAACGCCATACCTGCCATCAGGACCCACCAGAGAGTTCCATTCGTGGAGCGGTCACAGTGACCGCTCCACGAACGCATCTCTCAGCGCGAGGACCGGCCATTCCACCGTCGCCGGCGCGCCCGGCTGCCTCAGCGGCCGACGCGGGAGCCGGCGCGGACGGTGGCCGCCCTGGCCCCGCAGCGCGCCGCGCTCGCCCCGCGGCCTGCCGGGCCGCCCGTCTTGCAAGTCCGCGATGCGT
Organism: Streptomyces sp. NPDC029122; assembly: GCF_055569445.1. NCBI lineage: Bacteria > Bacillati > Actinomycetota > Actinomycetes > Kitasatosporales > Streptomycetaceae > Streptomyces > Streptomyces sp. NPDC029122. The sequence goes on from NZ_JBVHWK010000017.1 coordinate 152,728, forward strand.
TCACTCCGCTCCTCGAACTGCACGTACAGGTGCTCGGCCTTGGCCTCCGCCAGCTTCTGCCCGTAACCTGCGCAGGCCAGGGCCACGGCCAGGGCGTACTCGGCCCGGATCCGCTTCAGCTCCGCCCGCAGCGCGGCCACCTCATGGACGCCGGGGCCAACGGTTACAGGTGGGGCAGCGGACGGAGGCCGTGGTGTGTGCACAGTGAGCCGGGCGGCGGTAGCGGCCGCGATCGCAGATCTAATGGCGGCGCATCCACACCTGGCGGTGGATCCCTCCCCACATCCCGCACTGGCAGGGTGTGAGGAGGTCGCCTGGTCGGAGCTGCCTGGTTGTACGGACGTGGTCCCGGCATTGTTGTACGGCCTGGTCGACCCCGATGCCGCCGAGGCTGCGGGACGGACGCTGAGCTGGCTGGTGATGGCAGGACCGATACACATCAGTGCCGCGATGCCGGCGATCGTGCCGTACCTGCTCCGTCTGGCGGCCGACCCCGAAGTGCCCTATCGGGGCAAGCACTTCGATCTCATACTGGTGGCCGCGGCCCTGTCGGAGCCGGTTGACCCCGGTAACCCGCGGGATCTGGCCATCAACGGCCCTGAAGAAGAACACCCTGAGCGGGCCCTGTGTCGAGCGGCGTTCGAAGCCAACGCGGTATGGGTGCGCCGACTGCTGGCCGACGAGCAACTCCCGGAGGGCGAGCCGCTGAGCCAGGACGAACGCGACTCGCTGCTCCGGGCCGCCGGACTCAGTCCGGCCTGACCAGGCACGGTCCGCCGTGCTGTTCACGTGGATAGCGGTGCCCGCGGCGACTACGGGAGCGGGCGCGAGGACGGCTCGTCCGCGCGGGGGAGGGGATTCACCGGCGAAACGGTTAACCCTGGTCCAGGCGGCGGTAGCGCGTTGCGGTGGGGGCGTTTGGTGCCGGATACAGGCGTGCGCCCCGGGCGGGAGTTTGCTGCTCCCGCCCCGGCGCAGGCTCGGCCGGGCTGCTGCCCGGGGGAGCGCTGCGTCGGACTGCTGAGTGCCCGCCACGGGGTTGGTCGAGCACTGCAGACGCCGTTCGGTAAAGTACGTTTCTTCGGGCGTCGTTGGGGCCTGGAGTCCAGAAGGTGTGCCAATGACGCCTGGCGAACTGCCTGTCGTGTGGAGCCTGCCCCCCGAGGATGCGCGAGCCGGATGGCGTGCTCTGTGGTGGACCGTCGGACCGAGCAACGAACTCGCGGTGATGCTGGTCCACAAACGGAACCTTCACCGCTCCCCGTACACCAAGGGATGGGTCGGATGGCGGGTGGCGGCTCCGTGCGACGGCGTATTGGTTGTGGTTTCGGACGGGGTTGAACACCGCACCCCGATAACCGGTATAGCTGCATCTCTACCGGGCCGTCGCCGGTCTTCGCCGCAGCGGTGGCGCGTCCAGTCAGCACGGCGCGGGCTGCGGCCTCGGCGTCGATGGCATCGGTTTTGCCGTGACGGCGTCGGGCGGCCTTGTCGGGCTGGTTGACCTCGGTCACCTCGATGCCCTCTGCACGCAGGTGGCGCGTCAGCGCGGCTCCGTATGAGCCGGTGCACTCGACGCCGGCCCGCCGCAGGGCGCCGAATGACCGGGCTCAGTCGAGGAGTTGCCGGTAGCCGTCGGCGGTCGCGGGGAAGCTGCGGCCGTCCAGGGCGGTGCCGAGCACGGTGATGACGGCTGCGGCGTGGACGTCTTTGTGGGTATCCACGCCGAGCAGGACGTCCTCGGTGTCCGCCGGCACGTGACATGGGGCGGTGGACTGCGTGATGCTGGTCAAGGTCGCCTGTCTCCTGATCGCCTCGGGAACCGGTGGCCGTCGCCGGGCCGGGGGCGGTCAAGACTGTGACGGTGCCTGTCGCGAAGGCCCCTATTGGGACACGGCCCCCGCCCGGCGGCAGCGAGTACCGCCTCAGGCAGTGGCCGACAGATCAAACCAAGGCACCAGGGCCAGGCGTATCGCGAGTCAGGCCACCGCCCGAAGCGGCACCCCAACATCCTCACAGTCGTATCGCGTGGCGACAGCGCGATGTCTCTTGAGGCGGTCGACCGCATGGCGCTCGCGGTAGGCGGCCCGGTCGAAATGCGGCGGCCGGCCGCCGCGGGAGCCGGGACCTGCTGGAGCAGACGCTCCCACGTCCCGTCGGCCGACCACAGCCGGTGGCGTTCGTAGATGGTTTTCCACGGCCCGAACCGTTCGGGCATGTCACGCCACTGCACGCCGGTCCGCACCCGATGCAGAGTCCCGTCGATCATGCCGGTGATCCCGCAAATCGGCCACACGCCTGTTGCTGACCGGCAGGAACGGCCGCAGCCGTTCCCACTCAGCGTCAGTCAGATCTCTCCCCCCCCATGTCCACATCAACGACACGGACACGGACTAGTCACATGATCGACCGGACAACGCTAGTAGTGCTTTGTTAGCTGGTGTCGTAGGGCTGCCGGGTGGGTTGTCGGCAGGTGGGGCAGGTGCCGGTCCAGGTGGCGATGAGGTGTTGGAGGAGGTCCAGGGCCTGGTAGAGGGTCAGGCCCTGGCAGGGGCTTTTGGGCTCCTCCGCTGTTCGGTCAGGAACAGGTGGGCGGCGGTGACGAGGGTGACGTGGCGGTGCCAGCCGGTGAACGAGCGGCCCTCGAAGTGGTCCAGGCCCAAAGCGGTCTTCAGCTCTCGGTAGTCGTGCTCGATCCGCCAGTGTGACTTCGCCAGACGCACCAGGTCCTTCGCGGGGATGTCGGCGGGCAGGTTCGAGATCCAGTACTTGGTCGGCTCGTCCTCGCCTTCGGGCCACTGGGCAATCAGCCAGGTCAGAGGGATCGTGCCGTCCTCGGCCGGTTTCGGGCGCCGGCCGGCGAGACGGACTCGCAGGAGCACGAAGTGTGAGCTCAACGCTGCTTTGGAGCCCTTGCGCCAAACCACGGACCGCCCTTGCTGCCGTCCGGCGGCCAGCACGTGCTCGCGTAAGGAGATCGGGCGGGTGCGGTAACGCGGCAGCGGCCTCGGGCCCAGACCTCCATAGGCGGGCTGGTGTGGTTCGGCGCTCGACGCGTGGGCGGTCATCTCGCCTTTCACCTGGAGGACGTAGCCCAGCCCCCGTTCTTCCAGGCCGTGGCGGAAGTCCGCGTTCGCTCCGTAGCCCGCGTCCGCGACCAGGGCGGCGGGCCGCAGCCCGTTGCCGGCGAGCTCGTCGAGCATGTCCAGGGCGAGCTGCCACTTGGGCCGGTGACCTTCGGCGGCAGGGATCCGGCAGGCAAGCCGGCGGGGCTCGGCGTCGGGTCCGTCCCAGGCGGCGGGCAGGAACAGCCGCCAGGACAGAGGGCACGAAGCGGTATCGGAGGCGGCGTGGACGCTGACGCCGATCTGGCAGTTTCCGACCTTGCCCAAGGTCCCGGAGTACTGCCGGGCCACCCCCGCGGACGCCCGCCCGTCCTTGGGGAAGCCGGTGTCGTCGACTACCCACACCTGCGGCCGGACCGCCCGCACGGCCCGCCATGCGAGCCGGGCCCGGACATCCTCGACAGGCCAGGTCGAGGACGTCATGAACTGCTGCAACTGCTGGTGATCGACACCGAGCCGCTCAGCCATCGGCTGCATCGACTTCCGCCGACCGTCCAGCAACAGCCCCCGCACATAGAGCAAGCCCTTCTCACGCTGGTCCCGCCGCACCAACGGCGCGAACACCTCGGAGGCGAACTCCTCCAACCGGACCCGAACCGCAGCAAGCTCCCCAGCCCTCATACAACCAGCGAACTACCAGACACCCACCGTGACAAGACCAGCTAACAAAGCACTACTAGTCGGCTCGCCCCTGCACACCCTGACCGCCCGGCCCGGCACCCCGGTCGCCGACGGCCCCGGTGTTTCCGCCGCTGCGGCCACCGGCGCTGTGCCCCGGTCAAGGCGCGGCCGCTGAGCCGACCCTGTGTATCGGCAGCAAGCCGCGCCGGCGCGAGGATGGGGCGCGGCCGGTGAGGGGAGCTGGCTTCCGAGTGATTGCGGGGTAATCACGGGGTGGCCGGTCGGTGCGGGCCCGCGCGAGGGCTTCCGGATTCCGCCTCCTTGCTCAGCCACTTCTCGTGGCGCATGACAGATCCCGGCCGCGATGTTCTCAAGTGCGCGGTCGGGCTGCCGGCGCTGGACTTGCCCGGGTCGTGATCGCCGGGGGGACTTGCTCGTCTCCCGTCACTAACGGGTTCTCATGCCGCGTTTGGCATCTCAAGCAGCTGTCAGCTGTCTACGTTCGCACAGGTGATTCCGCCCTGGGCGGTAACCGGGCCGCCTTCGCTCCGCACGAGGATCTCCCATTCGCTTTCGTTTGAGGATGCGGGACCGGACGAAAGAATGACAAAGTCGTTCGGATCTCCGCCCAGCCACTGGACACCCCCGCCAAGGGCCTTCTTTCCTGTGGGACAAGCAAGGGTATAGCCGGCGTTGCTGCCCGCCTGCACGGTGAACACTGGTCCTAGGACCCGTTCATAGTCGCTGAATCCGCCCCCTGTTCCGCCGTTGCCGTTCGTGGATTGGGTGGCTGTTTGGCTGCAGTTGACGTTCTGGTTGCCGGTGAAGGAGTTGCCTGCACCCACCTGTCCGGCGGGGAAGCAGGCGAGGGTGATGGAGGGGGTGTTGAGGAGGCCGAGGCCGAGTAGTCCTCCGTCGCCATCCGCGTGGGCCGTGGTACCTCCGAGGAGTACTCCTGCGGCGGCTACAGCGCAGATGGTACTGATCCGCTTGGCTCGCTTCACTTACTTTTCCTTGTCGACGGGCTGAGACTGATGTCGGGAGAGCCGCTTGCTTGGCAATCGGGTCGACCGACACGATGCGGGTGCGGCGAATCATTCTCGACTTCGCCACACTGAATTGGTGCGAAGGTTCCCACGTTCAGTGGTGGTCGTTGCCCCGGATAGGTGTAGCGGGCGCAGGGCCGCTGGGTGATGGGCGTCGTGTGATGTGCATTGGGTGTGCGTCATTGGACTTCACTGACGCAGGACTGGGATTGGGTTGGGGGCCGGCGGCGCCGTGAGGGTCGTCCCGGCTCACGCGGTCTCCTGCACCAGGGGGCGTGCAACGCGGTCGATTCCGACCGGATGGGGTGGCGCGACGCGTGCAGCGGGGTGTTGCGCGAGCGGGATATAGCGCTGTGCTGACCGTCGGCCGCGGGGAGTAGCGGAGGCGATCGAGGGCTCCGACGGTGAAGTCGAGACGAAATCACCCGGACCCTCAATCCGCAATTCTTGACAATTACTCCCACGCGGGCGGGCACGCACGTCCCCAACGACGGCTGCAACACCCGGCAGGAGGTCCTGCTGTCCGAGGCCGTGGACTATTTGGTCATCGTGCCGGGCTGTGTCCTGAGTGGGGGCAGTTGGGAGGCGTACTACGACGGCGTGTCCGTTACCGACGCCTCCCGGCTGGACATCGACCACATGGTGCCGCTCGCGGAGGCCTGGGATTCCGGGGCCTCGGGCTGGACGGCGGCGCGGCGGGAGGCGTACGCGAACGACCAGGGCCAGCCGTCCAGCCTGGTGGCGGTGACGGCGCGCTCGAACAGGGCGAAGGTGGACCGTGACCCGTCCGAGTGGCTTCCGCCGTCGCCGGAGGCGCTGTGCTGGTACGGCGCGGAGTGGACCGCGACGAAGCTCCGCTGGGGCCTGGCGGTCGACGAGGTGGAGCAGCAGCGGCTGTGGGACATCGCGGCCGGCTGCGGAGGTACCGAGGTGGAGTTCACCCCCGCGTCGTAGACGGTCAGCATGACTGAAGGCTCTCATCGGCACTCAAGCACCTCGTCAGCGGCTGACTGATCCGGCCTCGACGGTCGCGGCCCTGGAGCGGGCCGTCCCCGGCCTCGCTCTCCTTCGACGTACGGCTCCAGCCGGCATCGACTCGGCGACGGTCGAGGAGTGCCTGCGCCTGCGCCCGGAGATGACAGCCGATGACGTGCCGGGCTTCGGGGAGGGCGCGGCCGCGGCTGCTGGCTGAGTGCCGACGGGGGCCGGTCCACCGGGTGGTGCTTTGCAGGGGTGTGCGTAGAGCTTGGTTGTCCTTTCCTGGCGTGGCGTTCACGGCCGGCCGGGCAGTCATGCGGCGGTCGGCAGTTCTCGGGCGGTGCGGGTGATGAAGTGTCGGGTGTGTTCCGGGTTG
>NZ_JBVHWK010000018.1:0-20200 GCF_055569445.1 Streptomyces sp. NPDC029122
AACGCGGCCGTCTCGGCGTTCTGGGCGGCGGAGCGTACGTGTGCGAACAAGATCCGCGCTTTGTATTGTGCGCCGCCTTTGACGGCTGATGACGGCTCGCACGGTGCGAACATGTACGGCTACAAGGGTGAGGACCTCAACAAGGCGCAGGATCTGCCGTGGGGTTCGCAGCTGGAGGAGACCCACCGGGCGTGGGAGGTGGGTTACTGGATCAAGTCGTTCGTGTGGGACGGCCTGATCGTGGACGGGATCTGGGGCACGATCCGCGGGCTGGGCACGCTGGTGGGTGTGGACGGTGCGGACGCGGCAGGTCAGGCGTGGCTGGGGCTTGCGAAGCTGGCGACGGGTCTTGCGATCACTGTCACGCCGGGTGTGGGTACGGCGTTCTGGATGGCGGACGAGAAGGATCTGCCGGGCTGGCTGCGGGATTCGCGCACCGCGGTGAAGGAGACCGGCAAGGCGCTGGTGGCGTGGGACGAGTGGGGCAAGAACCCGGCGCGTGCGGCGGGCGCGGTCACGTTCAATGTCCTGACCACCGTGTTCACCGGCGGTGCGGGTACGGCGGCGAAGACCGGTGCGGTGGCCAAGGTGCTGTCGGTGGCGGGCAAGACGGGCAAGCTGATCGACCCGATCACCTACATCGGCAAGGCCGGCTCGCTGGCGAAGCTGAAGATCGGTGACCTGTTCGCGAACCTGGGCAAGGTCGACGGGGCGTTCCCGAAGCTGGACGATGTGGTGTGGAAGGACCTTCCCAAGGCGGATGCGCCGGGGGTGAAGTTCCCGCACCCGGACGACACGGTCCGTCTTCCCGACGACGCGCTGGGCCGTCCGCAGTACTACGACAAGACGACCAACCAGCTCCTGGACCACAAGGGCCTGCCGAAGCAGGACCTGACCTCGGTGCCCAAGGGATCCGACCACCCCCTGGCCGAGGTCCCCAAGCGCGAGGAAGTCCCCGTCGGCGTCGGCGCCCGCCCCACGGACGTCACCTCCCACACCCCGGGCGGAGTCACCTCCCACACGCCGGGCGGGGTCACCACCCACACCCCGGGCGGCATCGCGGACAACACCCCGGGCGGGGTCACCACCCACACCCCCGGCGGCATCGCGGACAACAACCCGCACAACAGCCACACCGAACCCGGCGGCAACGGCGGCACGACGCGCACCGACACCCCGACCACGGGCGGCCGTGGCGGCGACGGCGGCATCCCGCACCAGGGCACCGGCGGCGCGATCCCCGACAACCTGGGCAGCGGCAGCGGCATCCCCGACAACCTGGGCCGCGAGCCGGGCCACGGCAGCGGCACCGGCAGCCACGGCGGCGACGGCACCGGCGGCGACGGCCCGACGACGCCCGGCCACGGCGAGCGCCCGCCGCTCCCGCCGCACCGCGACAACCCGCACGACTACACGACCGCCGAGCGCAAGCAGATCATGGAGTACCAGGTCCACCGGGCGAACGACCCGACGGACGGGTACCGCCAGCAGTACTACAACAAGCTCGGTCACCGGCTCAGGGTGGTCCCCGACCACACCGGGCTCGTCCCACCGCAGCTGGTCGAGGTCTCGCCGGGCAAGTGGGTCCCGAAGTCGGAGCTGCCGCCGCCGGTCCCGCCGAACTACCTGGACGACGCCAAGACGGTCACGCACGACCACCCCACGGTCACCAAGGAGATGACCGAGAATCTCGACAAGGCGGCCAAGGAACGCTGGGACGCCATGCAGGCGGACAAGAAGCCGCACACGGCCTACGCGGAAGCCAAGGCGGCGCACAAGGCGGCGCCCACCGACGAGACCCTGGCGGCGATGGAAAAGGCCAGGGCCGACCACAAGCCCTTCCACGAGGCCCTGTCGAAGAAGAGCGAGGCGTTCGGCGAGACCATCGCCCGCGAGCACGCGATACCGAAGGAGTTCCCGGGCGCCAAGGAGGAGAAGGTCTACGGCCCGGCCAACGGCAACGACCAGTTCGACCAGGTCTACAAGCACGGCGACCGGTACGTGGTGGTCGAGGCCAAGGGCAACGTCAACACCGAGCTCGGCGAGCGGCGCATCGGCGCCGACCGGGTGTCCCAAGGCACGCGTGCGTACTTCAAGGACATCCTCAAGCAGATGGAGAAGCGCGCCAAGACGGACCCGCGGGAGCAGGCGCTCTTCGACAAGCTCGATGCCGCCTTCGAGGCCGGCAAGATCGATTACGTGGTGGTCAAGGGCGCCGACAACACCGGAACGTACACCGGCCATACGATCCAACGGTTCGATATCAGCAAGTGACAGGGGAAGACATGACGGTCATCGTGGAAAGCCACACCGGCCCCGAACCTGAGAGCGCGGACTGGGTCAGGAGCCAGGACGAGCGGTTGATCGCGAGGATCGAGCAGCTCTCCGTGCGGCCGGACACGCTCGACCGGGCCTGGGACAGCGTGGACCTGCACGTGCAGTCCCGGACCCTGGTCGATCCGACGGCCGCCGAGCTGATGACCTGGGAGACGGTGGTCGACGCCGCGCAGCTGGGGTCGGCGCTCTTCCGTACGGCGGGAATGACCGAGGGCACGACGCAGTGCCGCATCCACCACGCGATGCGCACCCTGCCGGCGACGGGGCCGAACCACGACGCGCGCGCCTCGGCGTGGCTCCAGGCGTTCTGGTACGCGATCATCACGCGCGACCAGCCGCGCATGACGGAGCTGTGCGAGCTGCCGATCGACGTCCTGCGGGCCTCGGGCGCGGACCACGACGACTTCCTCTACCACTGGGTCGCCACCCTCCAGGCGTACTGGCTCAAGCGCCCGGAGCTGGTGGAGGAGCTGACGGCCACGTTCGACCGCTCCCACCCCGACGTCGCCGTCATCGCGGGCCGCGAGTACGTCCAGCACATCGCGTACCCCCCGATCAACCTCTTCTACAAGTTCCTCCGCAAGGACGAAGAGGGCTTCCAGCAGGCGCTGGTCGAGGCCCTGGAACTCCACAAGCAGTACTGGACGGCCACGCCCGAGCGGGCCGAGGACATCGAGGGCCGGGTGCCGATCGCGGTCCTCGCCATCGCCTGCCTCGCCTACGACGGCGGAATCCCCGTCAACGTCGAGTCCTCCTATCTGCCCGAGCACCTGCTGAAGCGTTCTTGGCTCGGCGAGTTCGAGGTCTGATTCCACGGGCGGCATCCCTGGGCCCGAGCACCTGCTCAAGCGCTCCCGGACCGGGCGCGCCGGTCCGGGGCCGTCGTAGGCGCCTCGTACGCTGCATCCGTACGCGACGCACAGGAGGCGGCCGAGATGACCGGTACGACGACGACGGCCGAGGTCATGGCCGAGCTGGCCGCGCTGGAGGACCCGAAGATCCGCGCCGTGAACGAGCGGCACGGCGACGACCACGGCGTGAACCTCACCAAGCTCCGCGCCGTCGCCAAACGCCTCAAGACGCAGCATGACCTCGCCCGCGACCTCTGGGCGACGGACGACACCGCCGCGAGGCTCCTCGCACTCCTGATCTCCCGCCCGAAGGCGTACGACCGGGACGAGCTGGACGCCATGCTGCGCGGGGCGCGCACGCCCAAGGTGCAGGACTGGCTCGTCGGCTACGTCGTCAAGAAGAGCCCGCACGCCGAGGACCTGCGGACGGCCTGGTTCGCGGATCCCGACCCGGTGGTCGCGAGTGCCGGCTGGGCCCTGACCACCGGCCGGGTGGCGAAGCAGCCCGAGGGACTCGACCTGGCCGGGCTCCTCGACACCATCGAGGCGGAGATGAAGGACGCCCCGGACCGCCTCCAGTGGGCGATGAACCACTGCCTGGCCCAGATCGGCATCGAGCACCCCGAACACCGCGCCCGCGCGATCGCCATCGGGGAACGCCTGGAGGTGCTGAAGGACTACCCGACTTCCCCGGGCTGCACGTCCCCGTACGCGCCCACCTGGATCGCCGAAATGGTCCGCCGCTCAACCACCCGCTAGCCGCTTCCCCACAGTCGGCATCTCCGATTCGGTCAGCCACCGGCGTTTTCCGGTCCGACCTCTCCCGAACCGCATTTCGACTTTGTGTTCGCATCAGCCCGGCCGGTAGACAGGGCTCGCGACCATAGATCGATCTGCCGGGGGGCGGGAAAGCCGTGACGGATCACGTACCGATCAACCCGTGCACCATCCCGCAGTTCACGGGGGACCTGGACGCTCTGGAGCAGGACCGGACCGCCATCGCGGCCGCCGCGGGCACGTTCCGCGACGCGGGCGCGAACGTCGACTCCGAGTTCCAGGGCCTGTCGGCCTTCTACTCCGCGCCGGAAGCCGCACAGCTCTTCGCCACCACCAACCCCGTGAGGACGCACAGCGACTTCTTCGCGGACCAGCTGGAAACCGCGGCGAAAGCACTGGGCGAGTTCGCCGCCGAAGCCCGGCCGCTGGTGGCCCGCCTCAAGCAGCTCCAGGCAGAGGCAGCGGCCTTCACGAACAAGATCACAGGCGACGCGCACTGGAAGGACGACAAGAAGAAGGTCGACGAGAACAACGACCTGATCCACGACGTCAACGCGGCCGCCGAGGCCTTCTGGGCAGCCGAGCGGACCTGCGCCACCAAGATCCGCGCCCTGTACGGCGCGCCCCCGCTGACCGCCGACGACGGCTCGCACGGCGCCAACATGCACGGCTACAGGGCCGCCGACCTCAACAAGGTCCAGGACCTGCCGTGGGGCTCACAGCTGGGGCAGAGCCACCGCTGGTACGAGGTCGGCCACTGGGTGAAGTCGTTCGTCTGGGACGGCGTCATCATGGACGGCATCGTGGGCACCGTCCGAGGCCTGGGCACTCTCGTCGGCGTCGACGGCGCGGACGCCGCCGGACAGGCCTGGAAGGGCCTGGCGAAACTGGCGACCGGCCTGGCCCTGACCACATCCCCCGCCATGGGCGTCGTCTTCTGGAGCGCCGACGACAAGGCCATGCCGGCCTGGCTCCGCGACTCGCGCCACGCGATGAAGGAGACCGGCAAAGCCCTCGTCGCCTGGGACGAATGGGGCAAGAACCCGGCCCGCGCCGCCGGCGCCGTCACCTTCAACGTCCTCACCACCGTCTTCAGCGGCGGCGCCGGCACCGGAGCCAAGACCGGCGCCATCGCCAAGACCATCAGCGCGGCCGGCAAGGCCGGACGCCTCATCGACCCCATGACCTACGTCGGCCAGGCCGCGGGCAAAGCCGGCTCCCTCGCCTTCACCAAACTCAAGATCGGCGAACTCTTCGCCAACCTCGGCAAGACCGACGGAGCCTTCCCCAGGGTCGACGACGTCACGTGGAGAGACCTCCCCAAAGCCGACGCTGCCGGCGTCGCCTTCCCCCACCCCACCGAAACGGTCCGCCTCCTCGACGACGCCCTGGGCCGCCCCCAGTACTACGACAAGACCACCAACCAGCTCCTGGACCACAAGGGCCTGCCGAAGCAGGACCTCACCTCGGTCCCCAAGGGGGCAGACCACCCCCTCGCCGAGGCCCCCACCCGCCACGAAGCCACCGTCGGCGCCCCGACCACCCACGCGGCCGGGGGCGTTACCCACAGCCGGGGCGGCCTGCCGGAGCACACTCCTCACAACAGCCACACGGAACCGGGCGGTGGCGGAAGCACAGGCCACGGCAGCACGGACACCACCCCGACAGTCGGCCACCCCGGCCACACGGACACACCGTCCACGGGCGGCCACGGCGAAGGCGCCTCTACGGGTGGCAGTGGTCCAGGCGGAATGGATCACGGCGGTTCGAATGGCAACATTAGGCGGCCAACGGACAGCAGCGCAGACAACTGGCCACCCCACGAGGAACCTCGGCCTTTCGAGCGCGGGGGCGAGACGGAACGGCGGATCCGAAGGAACCTGACTCCTGGGGTTCCGAAGCCTGAAGACCTCGAGAGGGCGCTCGATAATTTGGCTGCCACCGCCGCAGGTCAAGAAATTGCTGACCTCATCGCGTCGGGAAAGTTCAATGGCATGACGAACTTCGAACAGGTCGTGGGCAGTTTGAGTCTCACGGACAGAATGGCCGGCGGCGTCGAACAGCTCCGGCTTGCGAACCGACTCTACGACAGCGGCATCAGAGACATCAGCTTCGAGATCAAGGGCGGCGTCGAGATCAAGCCGGGGGTGGTGACCGGACCGGATACCGACATGGACGTCATGGCTCGTGGCGCCGATGGGAAGATATACGGGTATCAGTTCAAGGAGGTCGCGAACCCCAAGAAGGTCATCGACAAAATGTGGAAGGCCAACGATCAGCTCTTCAACTGTGGTGCTGACGTCAAGGTCTTCGTTGTCGATACCAAGGGAAGTGTGGCGGACATGATGGCGTCCGGTATCGAGAGCAAACTCGCCAGAATACACGCCAAATATGGTTTCATCATCGTACTTCGTGTCGAGGATGGGACGTTCATGCACCCGCCCGGCGCTCGTTTCATGCCAGGAGGACGGCCTTGATTGCCAGCACACCCGTCGCACGGTGGTCGTGGGGAGAGTTCGGCCACGACACCGACCTCGTCCGCGAGGCCGTCCGCCGGTTCTTCGCGGCGCTGGGAGTCCTTACACGACACCGCCTCGGCACCCCGCACGACGGGCACGTGGCCGTAACGGTGCCCGAGGTGGGCGGACGCAGCCAGTTGCTCCGCGCGAGCTTCCCCATCCACACGCTGATCGCGGAAGTCGAAGAAGGGTCGCAGCTCGCCGAGACACTGGCAGAGCAGATCAAGATGAGCATTGCCCCCGGTGAGATCGCGGGGGTGCAACTGTACGCCTCGTGCGACGGCATGGTGGATGAAGAGAGCGGCGCTGAGGCGGTGGAAGGTCTCTTCACTTTGACTGCCCACGTATCCGAGGAGTACTTCAACGTCGGTCTGACGACCTTCTCTGACGCTTGGATGCCGTTCGATCTACGGAGCCGCCTACAGGAAGCCGTTTTCGCAGCGAACCGGCCCCGCCTGGCCTCCGCCCTCGCAGAGATCGCCGAGGCGCTCGACCTGGAGACCGACCCCGAGGACCCCACCTGGTTCGGCATTCCGACGGAATCGGGGGTCGAGAACTACTACGAGGACGACGGCTCCCCACGCGACGTGTGGGGAAGCTTCGAGATCCCCTACCGGAACCGAATCTTCACCCAGACCCCGGAGTTCAAAGCCGGGTACGCGCGACGAGTATCCGGACCTGTGAGGTACCTCCCGGTCATGGGACCCCAGGAGGTTTTGGGGTACCTGTGGGCCTCCGATGCTGAGGGCGCGGCCAGTTTCGCGCCGCGCTACGCGGCTGACATGGACGCCTACCGCGCCGGGCTGGTGTGGCTGGAGCGGCTACAGGCGGCGTACGACCGGGGTCTGTCTCCCACGGCGGCGCTCGTCGAAATGGGCAGAACTCCCAGTGACCCTGTAGCTGGACGGCCCGAGGCGAAGGCGGCGGTCGATGTCGACGAGTTCGGGAAGCTAGCGCTACTGGCTCTGGAATAGGCGCACGCGAATCGCGTGCTGGAGGGAACGCCACTGTGCCACCGCCCGGGCCTCCCACGTTGAATTGTCGAGAATTTCGGGAGCAGCCCATCACCATCGTCAGGATGCTCGCCAATGCGGAATACACGCTGAGGCTCACACCCGCTCCCGAGTAGACGACTCGACCTCATGGCTCCTGCTGCTCCGAACGCCCGCCGGGACGCCTACGGGGCCGGGCTGGTCTGACTGGTGTGGCTGGACCTGTTGCAGTCAGCGAACGACCGGGGTCTGTCCCCCGTGCGGCGCTCGCCGAGCTGGGCGGGAGTCCCGGTGACCCCGTGGCGGGACGGCCCGAGGCGGGCGTGGCCGTCGAGCTCGACGAGTTCGGGAAGCTGGCGCTGCCGGCGGGAAGAGGCGTGGTCGCCGGCCCGGACGCGTCCGCCGGGAGCTCCGGGCTGCGCCTCCACCGCCGGGGCCGAGCCGTGCACCCGGCGGAGTACTTTTGGTGCCGTCGGGCGGTCAGTCCACATCGGAGGTAATACCTTGCTCGCCAGTCCGTCAGCCGCCCGATGGAACGATGCCGTCCGAAGGGGTCATGCGGCCCGGTACGCCCGCCGGTCCGGGGCGTCGCGGTGAGCGGGCGCGACTACGGGTTCCTCGTCGCCGCCAAACCCGATCCCGCCGCCCTCGGCCCGGTGCTCGACGCCGTCTTCGCCGTCGGCGAGGGCGCCGTCGAGGTCGGGCTCGAGGGGACGGTCGACGGCTGGCGGTGGGACACCCCGGTGCAGTGCGGGATCACGTGGTTCGAGCCCGGGGACATCTCCTGCCAGCTCCTCCTCTACGCCGGCCCGGCCGTCCCGGACCCGCCGTCCGACGAGGCCGTCGGGCGGGCCCTTGCCCGGGGGCTGGGGACGGCGGTGCTGACGGACCACCCGGGCACGCCGTGGCTCTACCGCGTGTTCACCCCCGGCGGGTCCACCTGGGCCGCCATAGAGGACGGGGACGGGATCGACGGCCCCGTCCTCCGCGTCACCGTCACCCAAGCCCGCGTCGAGGCCTTCCCCGACGCCGCCGTACGCGGACTGCCCGAGGCCGTACGCACCATGCCCTTCGCACCCCCGGGCACCGACCCCCGCCTGTGGCGCTGGACCGACCTGATCGGCCGCATGGAGGCCGGGTGGGCGCCGCTGCGCTGGTACGGGGCCGACATGTACGCGGAGGACCTCGACGCCCGGGACGCGCTGCGCGACCTGGAGGGCGATCCCCGCCTCGAAGCCCTCGACGCCCGCTTCCGGGCCCTGACCGTGGACGACGGCGGCGGGGAGACCGGCGCCGACCCGGCGACCGCGCCCTGGTACCGGCTCCGGCGGCCCGCCGTACTGCCCTGGCGGGTGCTGCTGCCCGCCGACCCGGAGGGCGCCCGCTGGCTGTGGAAGTGGGTCGAGGACGGCGCCGAGGGCAGGCCCGGCGGGACGGACATGAGCAACCTCGACCTCAGCGGCGCGGACCTGGCCGGGGCCGACTTCTCCTCGTCCCTGTTCTGCGACACCCGGCTGGTCGGCGCCCGCCTCACCGGCGTCGACTTCTACCGCACCTACCTCCTCGGCGCCGACCTCAGCGGGGCGGACGCCACCGGCGCCTGTCTCGTACGGGCCGAACTGGACGGGGCCGTGCTGCGCGGCACCGTCCTCGACGGGGCCGACCTCGTCCGGGCCGAGCTGTACGGGGCGGACGCGCGCGGCGCGAGCCTGCGCGGCGCGCGCATCCTGGGGGCGGGCCTCCACAGCACCGACCTGCGCGGCGCCGACCTCAGCGGCGCGGTGCTCCAGGAGAACGGCTTCAAGGTGGTGCTGGACGACGGCACCCTCGTGGCGGGCCTGACCGGCACCGTCTTCGGCCCGGCGGAACACGTCGCGCCGGACGGCACCCGCACCGCCCTCGCCGGGGCGGCCCTGGAGGACTGGCTCGGCGCGCGCGGAGGAACCGTACGCGTCGTCCCACCCCGCCGACCCCAGCCCTGACCTTCAGACTCCGGGGAAGCGCAGGAGGCCCGAAGCCGCGTCCACGGTGATCGGCTCGGGGGTGATGTCCTCGTAGAAGCGCAGGGTGCCGAGTGGGGCGTCCGGGGTGGCGAGGTGCGGTGTCAGGGCCGTGAGGAAGGCTTCCGCGTCCGGGAGGCACTCGGCGTGGACCTCCTGGCGGGCCGTGAGGGTCCAGCCGTGCGGGGTCCGGGTGAGGCCGGCGGAGCAGGTGCCGCCCACGCGGTACGCCGGGCCGCGCTCCGCCAGCACCCTGAAGGGCGGGGGCAGGTACTCGTCCTCGTCGTCGTACGCGTCGTCCTCGGGGTGCGTCGCCATGTGGTCACGGATCAGCGCGAGCACCGGCTCCGGGGTGGAGGCGTCCAGGTCCAGCGCGAGTTCGAGGGCGTACAGGTCGGCCATGCGGCCGATGCTACGGAACGACCTGCGGGTGGCGGCGTGCGGTCGTGCGCGCCCCGAGCGCGGCACGGCAGCCGCCACCCCACGACCCGCACTCGTCAAGGCACAGGGCCCTTGGCGTCCCCTCGCGACGAATCGCTCACCACCAGGGTGATCAACGGGTGACGAACCGTCAACACCTCGTTAGAGGTACACGCTCGGTTCCCGCATCAGCCCACAATTTTTCGGAGCCCCTTCGGCGGCCTCCACCGCCGCCCGGTCGATCTCGCACCAGATGCGTTTGCCCGCGCCCTCGCGCTGCCAGCCCCACCGGTCCGCGAGGCCGTCCACCAGCTCCAGGCCGCGCCCGCCGGTGTCCTCCCCGCAGGCCTGCCGCCGGGCCGGGGCGCGGTCGCTGGCGTCGGCCACCTCGACCCGCACCCCCGGCCCCCCGAACAGCATCCGGAGCACGGCCGGGCAGCCCGTGTGCACGACCGCGTTCGTGACCAGCTCGGAGATCAGCAGGATCAGCGTCTCGGCGAGCGGCTCGTCGTCCCCTATTCCGGACCCCGCCAGCCGGGACCGCGCCCACCGGCGCGCCCGGCCGACCTCGGCGGGGTCCGGTCCTACCTCCAGCTGCACCTGAAGCACCTGCACCGCTCACACCATCCGAACCGGCGGACACTTCGCCTCGCGACAGGATGGGATCACCGACCGTGACCCCCTTGCCCAGCAGCATGGTTGACGTACAGTCACCACAACAAGCGCTTCGGGCATATTCCAGCGCGAAGGAGTAGGCGTGGTGCATACTGTGCGACGCTCCCGCCGCTCAACCGCTCGCATCGTCGGAGCGTACCGTGGCACGCCCCCGCCTCCGGGCCGCATCGAGCTGGGCGAAGGACACAAACCGATATCAACTCTCTGTAATCGGACATGCGTCCCGCACCGTCCTTCCCGTGCCCCTCCCGCGCCCTTCCGTACCCCTCCCGCGCCGTCCCGTAACGCACTGCCACGGTCCCGGCCCGCTCACCCCGCCGCATCCGCCGACACCGCCTCCTCCGACACCGCCTCCGCCTCCGCCTCCGCCAGCAGCGCCTCCGCCAGCAGTTCCTCCGCCCGCTCCGCCGTGCGCCACTGCTCCGCCCGCACCCAGGCCCGCTTCAGGTGCAGGTGCACGTCCGCCTCCCAGGTGAAGCCCATCCCGCCGTGCACCTGGAGGCAGTCCCGCGCGCCCCGCACCGCCGCCGCGTCCGCGAGCAGCTTGGCGGCGGCGGCTTCGGCGGGGTCCCCCGTCACCGCCGCCGCGTAGACCGCCGTACGGGCCACCTCGGCCCGCACCAGCATCCGCGAGCACAGGTGCTTGACGGCCTGGAAGCCCCCGATGGGCTGCCCGAACTGCTCGCGCTGCCCCGCGTACCGCACCGCCAGCTCCACCGTCCGCAGCGCGCTCCCGACCTGGAGCGCCGCCGTCAGCAGCGCCCCCGTGTCGCGGAATGCGCCGGGCAGCACCCCGTCGGCCCGCCACAGCGGGGTCAGCGGGTCCGCCGAGCGCACCGGCACCCCGGCCGGCACCTCCGGCATCCCCAGCACGGCGTCGGCCTCCCCCAGGTGCGCCACCAGCGGCCCGTCCAGGTCGAACGCGGTCACCACCGCCTCCCCCGACGCCGCCCCCGGGACCACTCCGGCGGCCAGGTGGGTGGCGACCAGCGGCCCCGGCAGCAGCGCCCGCCCCGCCTCCTCGAAGACCAGCACCGCCTCCGGCAGGCCGAGCCCCACCCCGCCCTCGGACGCCGGCAGCCGCAGCGAGAAGAAGCCCGCCCCGCCCAGCTCCCGCCAGAGCTCCCGGTCCACCGCCACGCCCCGGTCCACGGCCGACCGCAGTGCCTCGCGCCCGTACCGTCCGGCGAGGAGGTCCCGGATGCCCGTCCGCACGTCCCGCTGGTCCTGCGTCAGCCGGAAGTCCAAGGCCGCTCACCGCCCCTTCGGGAGGCCGAGGATCCGCTCGGCCACGATGTTGTGCTGGATCTCGGTGGTGCCCGCCGCGATGGTGTACGAGAGCGAGGACAGCCGCTCCGCCGTCCACTCCGCCTCCAGGGACAGGGATTCCGCTCCCAGGACCGCCGCGGCCGCCTCGTACAGCTCCTGCCGCGCGTGCGAGTACGCCAGCTTGAAGACGCTGCCGCCCGCGCCCGGGACGCCGCCCGAGCGCTGTGACTCGCTGACGTTCCACTGCGTCAGCCTCCACAGGGCCCCGAATTCCCCGTGGAGCCGTCCGAGGGTGCGGCGTACGACGGGATCGTCCCAGCGCCCGTTCTCCTTCGCGGCCCGGGCCAGCCGGGACAGGGTGCGCCGGCAGGCGACGACCTCGCCCACGAAGGCGGTTCCGCGCTCGAAGGACAGGGTCACCATCGTGACCCGCCAGCCGTCGTTCTCGGCGCCGACCCGGTTCTCCACCGGCACCCGGACCTCGTCCAGGAACACCTCCGCGAACTCCGCCGACCCGGCGAGGGTGCGCAGCGGCCGCACCGTGACGCCGGGCGCGTCCATCGGCATCGCCAGCCAGGAGATCCCCCGGTGGCGGGGCGCCGCCGGGTCGGTGCGCACCAGCAGCTCGCACCAGTCGGCGATCTCGGCGTGCGAGGTCCAGATCTTGGAGCCGGTCACGACGTACGCGTCCCCGTCGCGCACGGCCCGCGTGCGCAGCGAGGCCAGGTCGGATCCGGCGCCGGGCTCGCTGAAGCCCTGGCACCACACCTCGTCCCCGCGCAGTACCGGCGGCAGCCAGCGCGCCCGCTGCCCGGGGGTGCCCTCGGCGGCGATGGTCGGGCCCGCGTGCAGCAGGCCGACGAAGTTCGCGCCGACGTACGGGGCCCCCGCGTGCTCGGTCTCCTCCAGGAAGATCAGGTGCTGGGTCGGGGTGGCGCCGCGCCCGCCAGCGTCGACGGGCCAGTGCAGGCCCGCGTACCCGGCGTCGTACAGCCTGCGCTGCCAGCCCAGGTCGTACGCGCGCCGGCCGGGCCAGTCGTCGGGGGAGGGCCTGGCGGGCAGCTCGGGGAGCACCTTGGCGAGCCAGGCGCGCAGCCGGGCCCGGAACTCCTGCTCCTCCTCGGTGTGGGCGAGGTCCATCAGCGGTCCTGGTCCAGGGACAGGCCGAGCATGCGGATGGCGTTGCCGCGCATCAGCTTGTAGACGGTCTCCTCGTCGAGGCCCTTGACGTGGTCGAGGGCGACCTCCTTGGTGTGCGGGAAGGTCGAGTCGACGTGCGGGTAGTCGGTCTCGAAGGTGGCGTTGTCGCGGCCGACGACGTCGAGTGAGGCGATGCCGTGCTTGTCGCGGAAGAAGCAGCAGTAGATCTGCCGGTAGTAGTACGTGGACGGCGGCTCGGGGATGAGGTCGCGCACGCCGCCCCAGGCGCGGTGCTCCTGCCAGACGTCGTCCGCGCGCTCCAGCGCGTACGGGATCCAGCCCATCTGGCCCTCGCTGTAGGCCAGCTTCAGCGCCGGGAACCTCACCAGTACGCCGCTGAAGAGGAAGTCCATCATCGAGGCCATGGCGTTGTTGAAGCTCAGCGCGGCCTGCACGGCGGGCGGGGCGTCGGGGGAGGCGGCGGGCATCTGGGACGAGGACCCGATGTGCATGTTCACGACCGTGCCGGTCTCCTGGCAGACGGCGAAGAAGGGGTCCCAGTACCCGGAGTGGATGGACGGCAGCCCCAGGTGGGTGGGGATCTCGGAGAAGGTGACGGCCCTGACCCCGCGGGCGGCGTTGCGGCGGACCTCGGCGACGGCGAGCCCGATGTCCCAGAGCGGGATGATGCACAGCGGGATCAGCCGGCCGCCGCTGTCCCCGCACCATTCCTCGACCATCCAGTCGTTGTACGCGCGGACGCAGGCGAGGGCCACTTCCTTGTCCTTGGCCTCGGCGAAGGTCTGCCCGCAGAAGCGCGGGAAGGTCGGGAAGCACAGGGAGGCCTCGACGTGGTTGAGGTCCATGTCGAGGAGCCGCGCCCCGGGGTCCCAGCAGCCGCGCCGCATCTCCTGGCGGGTGATGCCCTCCAGGGTCATGTCGTCGCGGTCGAAGCCGACGGCGGCGATGTTGCGCTTGTACGGGAACTTGAGGTCCTCGTAGATCCACCAGTCGGTCGGCGGGCCGTCGGGGTCCATGGAGATGACGTACTTGCCGCCGGTGTACTCCAGCTCGCCGATCCCGGCGGTGAGGGCTTTGGGCCCGCGGTCGCGGTACTTGGCGGGCAGCCACACGTCGAAGAGGTGGGCGGGCTCGATCACGTGGTCGTCGACGCTGATGATCCGAGGCAGTTCCAGGGCCATGCGCTCGCGCTCCTTCACCCAAATCTGATGCATCGTCAGAAACAAGCTAGCCCCGCCACCCCTGGACCGACAAGCGGCGGAGCCCTACGCTCTGCCCTTGATCTGACTCACCGTCAGCTCATGTGGGGTGGCGCGCCCAGGGGAGGTCCGGGATGACGACGGAAACGACCACGGAGACGGCCGGGGAGACGGCGGCGCAGGCGGCCGGGGAAACGGCGGCGGCGGAAGCCCAGGAAGCGACGGCAGCGACGGCAGCCGGGGAGGCCGCAGAAGCCGCGGACACCGGGGCCGCGACGGAAGCCGCGGACACTCCAAAGACCCCGAAAGCCCCGGAAGCCGCCCCGCCACCCGCCACCACCCCCGCCGACCGCCTGACGGCCGTCGCCATCGAGCTCAGCCGGTCCGCGACCCTGTGGGAGCTGATCGCCCGCCGGGCCGGCCTCACCCCCGCCGCCCCGGCCCTCGTCGAAGCCGCCGAGGACCCCGCCGCCGACCGCACGCTCACCTTCGGCGCCCTGCGCGAGCGCGCCGAACGCGTCGCCGCGGGCCTCTACGGCATGGGCGTGCGCCCCGGCACGGTCGTCGCCTGGCAGCTGCCGACCCGCATCGAGACCGTCCTGCTCTCGGCCGCCCTCGCCCGCCTCGGCGCCGTCCAGTCCCCCGTGATCCCCTTCTACCGCGACCGCGAGGTCGGCTTCGCGCTGCGCGAGTCCAAGGCGGAGTTCTTCGCCGTCCCCGGCTTCTGGCGCGGCTTCGACCACACCGCGATGGCCCACCGGCTCGGCGCGCGCGGGGTATTCGAGGCGTACGGCAGCCTCCCCGACGGCGACCCGGCCGTACTGCCCCCGCCGCCCGCCGACGGCACCACCGTGCGCTGGATCTACTGGACCTCCGGCACCACCTCCGACCCCAAGGGCGTCCTGCACACCGACCGCTCCCTGATCGCCGGCGGCTCCTGTCTCGCCCACGCCCTGCGCCCGACCGCGGCCGACGTCGGCTCGATGGCCTTCCCGTACGCGCACATAGCCGGGCCGGACTACACGGTGATGCTGCTGCTGTACGGGTTCCCGGCGGTCCTCTTCGAGAGGTTCGCGATGCCGGACGCACTGGACGGCTACCGCCGCCACGGGGTCACCATCGCCGGCGGCTCCACCGCCTTCTACTCCCTGTTCCTCACCGAACAGCGCAAGGACCCCGCCACCCCGCTCCTGCCCCGCCTGCGGCTGCTGGCGGGCGGCGGCGCCCCCAAGCCCCCCGAGATCTACCACGCCGTGGTGCGCGAACTGGGCTGCCGGCTCGCCCACGGCTACGGCATGACCGAGGTCCCGATGATCACCATGGGGTCCCCGGACGACACCCCGGAGAACCTCGCCACCACCGAGGGGCGCCCCCCGCAGGGCATGTCCATCCGCGTCACCGCCCCCGACGGCACCGTCCTGCCCGCCGGAACCGACGGTGAGGTCCGGCTGCGCGGCGAGGCGGTCTGCCAGGGCTACCTGAACCGGCCGGACACCGGCGAGGAGGTCTTCGACGCCGACGGCTACCTGATCACCGGCGACCTGGGCCACCTCACCCCTTCCGGCCATCTGGTCCTCACGGGACGCAGCAAGGACGTGATCATCCGCAAGGGGGAGAACATCTCCGCGAAGGAGATCGAGGACCTCCTCCACCAGCTCCCCGGCGTCGGTGACGTCGCCGTCATCGGCCTGCCGGACGAGGAGCGCGGCGAACGCGTCTGCGCCGTCGTCGAGCAGCCGCACGGGGCCGCGCCGCTCACCCTGCCGCAGGTCACGGCGTACCTGCGCACGCAGGGACTCGCTCCGCACAAGCTCCCCGAGCAGCTGGAACTGGTCGACGCACTGCCCCGCAACGACGCCCTGCGCAAGGTGCTGAAGTACCGGCTGCGCGAGCGGTACGCCTGACCCGGCGCGGCTGCTGGCACCAAGGTGTCAGGCCCCTTGGTGCCGGTCCGGAAACCTTCCCCGGGGGTTCCCGGCCGAGCAGGATGGTGCTCACCGGAACGGCGGCGGGAACGAAACCCGAAGCCGGGGCCGCGAGGGGCAACACGCCTCCCCGGCCCGGACATCCGCCGTCCGGATCCACCAGAATCCGTCGTCAGCCAGGGGGCACCGCCATGTCGAAAACCACTCGGAGTACCGCCGCCGGCATCCGCGCGGAACGCACCATCGGGTGGGACTGATCGGCATGCTCCTCGTCCGGCTCCCCCTCGTCAGCCACACCGGGGCACCCGGTACGGACAGCGGGGCGAGCCTGCTCCAGGACGCGCTCTGGGCCCACGCCGGCCCGCAGCACGCCCTCGAGCACGTACGGGTGCGCCCCCTGCCGGAGGGGATGAGCGTGGCCCTCTTCGTCCGGGCCGAGGACGACGCCCAGGCCCGTGAGAAGGCCCGCGCCCTCCTCACCACCGTCCTCGGGACGGGTGCGGCCCGCCACTACTCACTGGGCCCGCTGATCCCGAACTGACCGGCCCCCACAGCTCTCACCGCCGCTCCGACCGCTGCTCCTGCAGGGCAGCTGTCACCCGCGGCGAACGGCCACCGCGCCCCGCCCTCCCCCGTCCCCGGGACTCCCGGTGACGGCGCGGCCCGGCCCGCTCCACTCCGCGGCACCGCCGCACACACACTTCCCCGGCCCTGACGCCTCGGGCCGCCATGTCCTCTTGGAGACACACCATGACCTCGCGCCGCTCCTCCCGCATGCTCACCACCGCCCTCACCACCTTCGTGGCCGCCCCGATGCTGGCCGTCGCCCTGCCCGCGGTGACGGCGCACGCCGAGTCCCAGACGGTCGCCTCGATCGCCCGCAACGAGGTCGGCGGCACGTGCGGCGACTACAACTGCCAGTACCCCACCGCCTGGTGCGCCGAGTTCACCAGATGGGTGTGGAACAAGGCCGGTGCGAACACCTCGGGCATCAGCGCCGCCGCGGTGAGCATCTACCAGTACGGCAAGAACAAGGGGACGCTGCACAGCACCCCGCAGGTCGGTGACGCGGTCCTCTACGACCGGGACGGCAACCTGAACGACGGTGAGGCCGACCACGTCAACATCGTCGTCGCGGTGTCCGGTGACGACATCCAGACGGTCGGCGGCAACGAGAGCGGCGGTGTCCGCTTCCGCAGCTGGTTCAACTGGAAGACCAACTCCAGCCCCGTGGGAGCCGGCCGGGCGCTGGCCTTCGTCGGCCCGTCGGGCCTGGCGGAGACCCCCACGGCCCCGGTGAGCAAGGCCGGCGACCTCTTCCACGCCACCCGCCTGGTCGACGGCACCTGGGAGGGCTTCGCACCGCTGAACGGCTTCGGCGGCGCGGCCTTCTTCAACGCCTCGCAGGAGTCCATCGCCGCGACCCCGGACGGCTCGACGCAGACCCTGGCCACCGGCAACGACGGCAAGCTCTACCACACGGCCCGATACGCCGACCGCTCCTGGACGGGCTGGCACCCGCTCGCCGGCTATGACGGCGCCGCCGACTTCGCGGCCAAGGACCAGGCGATCACGGGCATGGGCAACGGCGACGCCCACGTCATGGCCATCGGCAACGACAGCAAGATCTACCAGAACACCCGCTTCAAGAGCGGCAGCTGGGCCGGCTGGACCCCCGTCGGCACCTGGCAGGCCAAGAAGATCGCCACCACCGGCATGCCCGACGGCAGCACCCAGACCCTCATCACCGGCAACGACGGCAACCTCTACCACGCCATCCGCGCCACCGACGGCACCTGGACCGGCTGGAACGCCGTCGCCGGCCTCGGCACCGCCCCCACCTTCCAGGCCGGCCAGATCGCCCTCGCCGGCCTCCCCAACGGAGACACCCAGCTCCTCGCCACCGGCAACGACGGCCTCGTCTACCACAACATCCGCCTCGCCAACGGCACCTGGCAGGGCTGGGCCAAGGTCGACGGCTACGGCGGCGCCCCCGGCTTCGCCGCCACCAGCCTCGCCATCACCGCCATGCCCAACGGCGACACCCAGATGCTCGCCGTAGGCAACGACGGCAAGACCTACCACGCCGCCCGCTACGCCGCCGGCAACTGGCAGGGCTGGTGGGCCACCGGAATGGGCGCCCAGAAGGTCGCCATCACCGGCCTCTCCGACGGCAGCGCCCAGATGCTCGCCACCCGCAACTGAGCACACGGGCCGGCCCACCCCCACCGGTGGGCCGGCCCCCGCCGCGCCGCCCGCGCTCCCGCCCTTCCCGCCAGCAGCAGAGAGAGACCCTTCGCGATGTCCCGCAACGCCCGCCGCCCCCGCCTCTCCGTCATCACCGCCACCGCACTCGCGGCCATCGCCCTGTCGACGGCCGGAACCGGCTCCGCGCAGGCCGCCTCGGTCGCCACCTGGGACAAGGTCGCGCAGTGCGAGAGCACCAACAACTGGAGCATCAACACCGGCAACGGCTACTACGGCGGCCTCCAGATACTGAAGAGCACCTGGGACGCCTTCGGCGGACGGGCCTACGCGTCCTACCCCCACCAGGCCACCAAGCAGCAGCAGATCCTGATCGCGGAGAAGATCCTCGCCGGCCAGGGCGCCGGCGCCTGGGGCAGCTGCGGCTCGGCCGCGGGCCTGGCCTACGACCACGCCGACCCGTACCCGGGCGACACCGCCCCGCCGGCTCCGGTCAGCAAGGCCGGCGACGTGTACCACGCCAGCCGCATGGTCGACGGCAGCTGGACCTCGTTCCAGCCGCTGAACGGCTTCGGCGGCGCCGCCTTCTTCAACGCCTCGCAGGAATCGATCTCCGCGACCCCGGACGGCTCGACGCAGACCCTGGCCACCGGAAACGACGGGAACCTCTACCACACGGCCCGTTACACCAACGGCTCGTGGACCGCCTGGACGCCGCTGCCCGGCTACGGCGGCGCGGCGACCTTCGGCGCGAAGGACCAGGCCATGGCCGGTATGGGCAACGGTGACGCCCACCTCATGGCCATCGGCAACGACAGCAAGATCTACCAGAACACCCGCTTCAAGAGCGGCAGCTGGGCCGGCTGGACCCCCGTCGGCGCCTGGCAGGCCAAGAAGATCGCCACCACCGGCATGCCCGACGGCAGCACCCAGACCCTCATCACCGGCAACGACGGCAACCTCTACCACGCCATCCGCGCCACCGACGGCACCTGGACCGGCTGGAACGCCGTCGCCGGCCTCGGCACCGCCCCCACCTTCCAGGCCGGCCAGATCGCCCTCGCCGGCCTCCCCAACGGAGACACCCAGCTCCTCGCCACCGGCAACGACGGCCTCGTCTACCACAACATCCGCCTCGCCAACGGCACCTGGCAGGGCTGGGCCAAGGTCGACGGCTACGGCGGCGCCCCCGGCTTCGCCGCCACCAGCCTCGCCATCACCGCCATGCCCAACGGCGACACCCAGATGCTCGCCGTAGGCAACGACGGCAAGACCTACCACGCCGCCCGCTACGCCGCCGGCAACTGGCAGGGCTGGTGGGCCACCGGAATGGGCGCCCAGAAGGTCGCCATCACCGGCCTCTCCGACGGCAGCGCCCAGATGCTCGCCACCCGCAACTGATCCCCACCACCCCGTACGCGGCTCCGCTCCCACGGAGCCGCGTACGCGCGTTCCTACAGCCGGCTCAGGGACGCCGCGGCGAACAGCACGTCGCGGATCGCCTCACGGTCGCCGGTCTGGCCGACGGCGGCCTCCTCCGGGGAGATGTGCCCGGCGGTGAGCTGGCAGAACTCCAACCCGTCGAGCGCGACTTCCGCCACGGTGTGATCCCTCGAGGGCTTGGCCGCCGGAGAGTCCAGGGCGATGTCCCAGCCGCCCCCGCCCGCACCTTCGATCTCCAGGTGCAGGGTCCGCCCCGGAGCGCCCGCCGCGACGAGGCCGCGGGGGGGGGGGGGGGGGGCCGGGGGGGGGGGGGGGGGGAGGGGGGGGGGGGGGGGGAGGGGGGGGAGGGGGGGGGGGTGGGGGGGGGGTGGGGGGGGGGGGCGAGGGATGCCGAGGTAGCGTGGGAGGCCCTGGATGCGGAGGGTAG
>NZ_JBVHWK010000018.1:20210-42341 GCF_055569445.1 Streptomyces sp. NPDC029122
CAAAAACCACGCTCCCACCCCTTGCGGAAAAAACCGCCCCCCCAACAACAAACACAAGGGGAAACCCCCCCCCCCCCCCCCCCCCCCCCCCCCCCCCCCTGCCCCCCCCCCCCCCCCCCCCCCCCCCCCCCCCCGCCAGGGCGCCGGGCAGCAGCCGGGCCGCGAGGTCGATCATCCGGTGCAGGTTCGGCCCCGCCGGCGGCTCGTACGGGTAGTCCACCGCCTCCGCGATGTCCCAGGCGTGCACCCAGCACTCGAAGGCCCGCTCCAGGAAGGCGTCACCCAGGGGCAGGGCGAAGCCCCCGTAGTCCACGGACAGTTCGGCCACGCCCCGGCCGGCGAAGGACACGGTGCGGACCAGCGTGTGCCCCTGGGACCGCCACGGTTCGCGGACCTGCCGGGTGACGGGGAAGCGGGAGGAGTTCCAGAAGTGCTCGGTGCGGTCCGTGGGGCCGCCCGGCGGCGCCTGGGGACCCAGCGGGTCGTCCAGCCCCAGCGCGGTGGCGATCAGCCCGTCGACCGTGAGGAGGTGCCCGATCACCCCGGCGACCGTGGTGCGGTGCGAGCGCCGGCGTTCCTCCTCGAACCACTTCAGCCGGACCGGGGTGTGCCACTCCGAGTCGCCGAAGTCCCGCAGCAGTGCGTCGAGGCGCGCCGTCTCGGTGTCGTACGGGGCCGCCCACGCCGGTACGGGGATGCGGGCGGGGCGCTTGCCCAGGCAGTCCTCCAGCACGCGCGAACGCAGCAGCGGTTTGAGGTCGAGGCTCTCCTCGGGGTGCAGCAGACCCACCGCGTCGCGCAGCCGCAGCGCCTCCTCGGCGCAGGGCGCGCACTCGGTGAGGTGGTCCTCGACGGCCTGGGTCTCCTCGGTGGAGCAGGCGGCGAGCGCCCATGCGCCGAGCAGGGACTTCAGTACCGCGTGCGAGGGCGGTGCGGGCGGCAGCGCCTCCGGGGCGTTCAGGTCGTCACCGGCCGCGCGGGGACCCGGTATCCGTGCGCGACCGCCCGTCCGCCGCTCGTACGCGTCGTCGGGGGTGTCTTCGGAAGGTCCGGTCATCGGGGAGTTCCGTATCCGCGTGGGCCGTATCCGGGCGGGGCGGTGTCCTCCCGGGGGAGGACGTTGGCGGTCGACAGCAGCTGGAGGCCGAGCCGGAGCCTGCGCCGGGCCTCGTCCTCGCTGATCTGCAGGTCGGCGGCGGCCTGGCGGTAGTCGCGGCGCTTGAAGTACGCCAGCTCCAGGGCGGCCCGCAACGGCGCGGGCATGGACGTGACGATGTAGTCGGCGCGGGCGGCCGCGTTGGCGCTGCGCACCTTCTGTTCGAGTTCCTCGCGCGAGCCCCGGCCCAGTTCGGCCTGGCGCAGCCTGGCGACGGCCTGGCCCTGGGTGATCCGGGCGACCCAGGAGCGCATGGAGCCCTGCTTGGGGTCGTAGGCGTCCGGGTTCTCCCAGATGTAGCCGAAGACCTCGCGGGTGATCCGGTCCGCGGCCTTCTCGTCGCCGAGGACCCGGTGGGCCAGGCTGTGGACCAGCGAGGCGAAGCGGTCGTAGAGCTCCCCCAGCGCGGCGGCCTCACCGCGGGCGAGGCGCTGCTGCATGCGACGGTCCCAGCGCGGTGGAACGTCCTTCGCCATCATGCCTCCAGCCGTGTGTCGACCCGTCAAATGTAGTGGGCATCGGATGGATCGCGCCGGTTTTGCGAGAACGTCGCCCCGCCGGCGGGACCCCCGTGCTAGGCGGCGCGCTGGTACACGCGTACGCGCCCCGGCGCGCTTCCCGTGCGCGGGTTCGATGCGGCCACCTCCTTGACCGCTTCGCTTAACGCGCAGGCCACCGAGGCCTTACGCTCCTGCCTGTCTTGATCTGCACCCCAACCGCACCCAACGCACACGTGAAGGCGGAAGCCGAACATGGACAGCGCAGAGTACGAGCGCAAGATCGCCGCTCGATTCGCCACCTTCGACCAGGACGGTTCCGGCTATATCGACCGGGAGGACTTCAGTACGGCGGCGAGGGCCGTGCTGGCCGAATTCGGTACGGCCGCGCGCTCGGACAAGGGTCAGGCGGTCTTCAGCGGCGCCGAGGCGTTCTGGCAGGGCATGGCCGGGATCGCCGACGTCAACGGCAACCAGCGCGTCTCCCGCGAGGAGTTCGTCACGGGCGCGGCGAAGCGGCTGCGGGACAACCCGCAGCGGTTCGCGGAGATCGCCCGGCCGTTCCTGGCCGCCGTGATCGCGGTGGCGGACGAGGACGGCGCGGGCGCCACCCCGGCGGCGGCGGCCCGCGTGCTGCGCGTCCTCGGCACCGAGCCGGGCCTGGCCGCGCAGGTGGCGGGGGCCCTGGACACGGACGGCGACGGCCGCATCTCGGAGGACGAGATCCTGGCCGCCTTCGCAGGCTACTGCGGCGTCGACCCCGACGCCTGAGCCGGGACGCCGCCACACGACGCCGACGCCTGGGACCGGACGCCGCCGCGTGACGCCGGCCCGGCGCCCAACGCCCCACGCCCGCCCGGGGCCACCGCCCCGGGCGCTGTCCGGGCCCGCGGTAGCGTGCGCTTCCAGCCGGGACGATCACAGGAGGCGGCGGCGTGCGGAACGTACGGGAAGTGCAGCGGCACCCGGTCGGCGAGGAGCGGACGGCCGGGGCGCTCGACGGCATCGCCGTCCGGACCTGGACGCGCTACGACCGCATGTACGCCGACCCGGCGCCCGAGCGGCTGCGGGAGATGGGCGACGAGCTCCTCGACCACGTCGCCGCCCGCACCGCGGTGGACGGCCGGCTCGACGGGACGGCCCGCACGGCGCTGCTCACCGCCGCGCAGTGTGCCCTGGGGGTCCTCGGCATCGGCTGCTTCCCGGGCGGCGACCAGGAGGTCCCGCTCCCGCTCGTCAACGAGACGGCCGGCAGCGAGGACTTCGACTTCCGGAGCGCCGTCACCGCGGCCCCCACCGCCCGCACCTGGCTCGACGCCTTCGAGGCCGCGGTGGTCAGCGGACTGGTGTGGGACTGGCGGAAGGTGTCCGGTCTGCTGCTGCGCGACGACTACGCGCCCGCCCTGCGCGACGGGGTGCCGTACTCGCCGCACACCTCGCGGTCGGAGCCGTCGGACCTCGCCGCGATGGACGCGCTGTGCGGCTACCTGACCGCGAGCACCGGCCACCGGCCCAGCGACTGGCCGACCGTGCCGCTGTGCAAGCCCGACGCCGCCACGCGCGCCGGGGCGGCCCGCCGGCTGGACGCCGCGGGACCGCTGACCGCGGACCAGCGGCTGCTGCGCGTGCTCCTCGACGACGACCGGGCGGCCTTCGAGGAGGCCCTCGCGGACCGGCTCACGGCCCACCGCGCGAGCGCGGAGGCGGAGCCGGAGCCCGCGCCCCGGACCCTGCTGCCGCTGGGGCCGCTGGCCCTGGCGGCCCTGGCCGTCCAGACGCACCGGTGGGAGCTCGGCGTCCGCTCCGGCTACCTGCCGCCCGAGCTGCTGGGCTCCCCCGACGCGATGGACCTGGCCGCGCGGACCGAGGTGAACCGGCTGGGCGGCTGGGTCGCCGCCGACGCCCCCTGAGGGCGCGCGGGGGCACCCGTACGGTGTGCCCCGGGTCCGCAGGACCTACGCGAAGACGACCGTCCGCGAGCCGTTGAGCAGCACCCGGTGCTCGCTGTGCCACTTCACGGCCCGTGCCAGCGCCTGGCACTCCACGTCCCGCCCGATGGCGACCAGCTGGTCGGGGGTGACCTCGTGGCCGACCCGCTCGACCTCCTGCTCGATGATCGGCCCCTCGTCGAGGTCGGCGGTCACGTAGTGGGCGGTGGCGCCGATCAGCTTCACACCGCGCGCGTGCGCCTGGTGGTACGGCTTCGCGCCCTTGAAGCTCGGCAGGAAGGAGTGGTGGATGTTGATGATCCGCCCGCTCAGCTCCTTGCACAGGGTGTCCGACAGCACCTGCATGTACCGGGCGAGCACCACCAGCTCGACGTTCTGCTCGCGCACCAGCTCCAGCAGCCGCGCCTCCGCGTCCGCCTTCGTCTCCTTGGTCACCGGGATGTGCACGAAGGGGATGTCGTACGAGCCGACCAGCTCGGCGAAGTCGGTGTGGTTCGAGACCACCGCCGCGATCTCCACCGGCAGCGCGCCGATCCGGGAGCGGAACAGCAGGTCGTTCAGGCAGTGCCCGAACTTCGACACCATCAGCACGATCCGCATCCGCTCGTCGGAGCGGTGGATCTGCCAGTCCATCCGGAAGGAGTCGCCGATCGCTGCGAAGCTCGCGCGCAGCTTCTCCACCGTCACGGCGGGCTCGGCCTCGAAGTGCACCCGCATGAAGAAGAGCCCGGTCTCCCGGTCTCCGAACTGCTGGCTGTCCACGATGTTGCAGCCGGTCATGAAGAGGTAGCTCGACACGGCGTGCACGATGCCCTGCTTGTCGGGGCAGGAGACGGTCAGGACGTACTGGGCCTGGGCCTCGGCCCGGGGCTGTGGGTGTTCGCTCATGACGGCACAGCCTTTCACACCACGCGGGTCAGCATTTTCAGCACGTCGACGGAGCTCGGCCGCTCGTCCGGGTCCTCCCCGTCCGCCGTCGACATCCGTACGTGCGCCTCGCGCGACGCCCGCACCGCCTCCGGCCAGTCCTGGTGGCCGAGGTACGCGGACACGGGCGCGTCGGGGCCGACCTGGTGCAGGATCCGCAGCACCCGCAGGACGGCGAGGTCGACCAGGGCCGCCTCCTGCGCGTCGCGGAAGATCGTGCCGACGTACTTGTCGGCGGACCAGCTGTCGAGCCAGGTGTCCTCGACGAGCCGGTACACGGCGTCGGTGACGTCCCCGTACCCTTCGGCGCCAGCCAGCCAGACCTCCTCCTGGAACACCGGGTCGGAAAGCATGTGCAGCGCCGAGCGCACGTTGCTGCGCCAGCGCCACCACGGCATGTCGTTGAGGGGCATGCCGCCCATGGTGGAGGAGCGGCCGCCGCGGCGGGAAGAGTTCTTCGAACCTTGGGCGAATGTCACGCTTTCGATCGTACGTTCCCCCGACCTGCGATCTTGAAGCAGCTGTGGGTGGCCGGCCCCCCGCAATTCACCCGGGCGTCACCCGCTGTTGTGTCCATCTCATCGCCGAGTTACCCGCGGGGCGGAAGGGTCGGTGGACATGACGCCTCACCGACGTGTAACTACCTTGACCCGCCTGCTCGTTGCCACGGCGACGGGCGCGTGTCTCACGACGGCGTGCGGGGTGGTCCCCGGTGGTCCGGGGGGCTCCGGGGACTCCCTCACGGTCATGACCTTCGCACCCATGGGCACCAAAGCGACCAATATGCCCGGCATGCCGGGCATGGCCAAGACCTACGAACGCTGGGTGAACGCCAACGGCGGCATGAAGGGCCGCAAACTGCGCGTGATCACCTGCAACGAGCAGAACACCGCCACCGGCGCCGCCGACTGCGCCCGCAAGGCCGTCACCGAGAAGGCCGTCGCGGTCATCGGCTCGTACAGCCAGCACGGGCGCGCCTTCATGGCCCCGCTGGAGGCCGAGGGCATCCCCTTCATCGGCGGCTACGGCGTCTCCGCCGAGGAGTTCCAGAGCACCCTGTCCTACCCGGTCAACGGCGGGCAGCCCGCGCTGCTCGCCGGGGCCGGCCACCAGCTCGGCAAGGCCTGCTCCCAGGTCTCCCTCGTCCGCCCGGACACCCTCGCGGGCGACACGATGCCGGTCCTGCTGAACGCGGGGCTCAAGGCCAACAGCATGCCGGAGGCCTCCGACATCCGGGCCGCCGAGGACTCCGCCGACTTCAAACCGCAGGCCCGCGAGGCGCTCGGCGGCACCCCGACGGCGCCGGCCGCCCCGGCCGGCACGCCGGCGAGCACCCCCGCGGCCCCGACGCCCGCCGGCCCGGCATCCGCCACGCCGTCCACGGCCAGGAACCCGAAGGCCCCAGGGGCGCCGAAGCCCGCGGCCACCGACCCGGCCAAGGACAAGAGCTGCGTGACGGCGGTCCTCGGCGAACGCACCGAGATCTTCTTCGACGCCTTCCGCCGCGTCGACACCCAGCGCAGGACGCAGATCTCCTCCGTCCTCGGCAGCATCAGCCAGGCCCTGGTGGACCGCACCGGCGGCAAGGACAGCCCCTTCGAGGGCGCCTACGTCACCAGCTGGTACCCCGTGTCGACCGACCCGCTGTGGGCGCCGATGCGCAAGGTGATCAGCGAGCAGGCCTTCGGCGACCACGCCGTGGACCCCGACGACAGCGGGGCCCAGACCACCTGGATCGCGTACAGCGTCCTCGACCGGATCGTCCAGCGGTTCAAGAGCGACGAGGAGATCACCGCCCGCAAGCTGGCCCGGGCCCTCAACCAGTCACCGGGCGTCCACACCGGCAACCTCACCCCCGACCTGAGCTGGCGCTACCAGGACATGCGCGCCGTCGCCGGGTTCCCGCGCCTGGTCAACGGCCGGGTCAGCTTCCAGACCGTCCAGTCGGGCCGCCTCGTCGCCCAGCCCGGCGAGCAGAACCTCGACATGACCCCGACCCTGGAGCAGGCCCCCCGCTCGGCCTGACCGCCCGGGCGGGGCCGGCGCCGGTCAGAGCTGGGACTTGTCCCGCTTCGTCAGGCCGTACTTGGCGGCGATCGTGTTCCACATGGCCGCCGCCGACTCCTTGGCCTTGGTGGCCTCGCCGCTCGCCTTGTTGCCGTCGGCCGCGTCGTCCGTGGTCTTGGCCTTGCCGTCCTTGCAGCCGCCCTTGTCACGGGCGGCGTCGTCCGCCCAGGCCGCGTAGCTGGTGTCGGCGTCCGCCGAAGCCTTCCAGGCCTTCGTGAGCGCGGCCGACAAGCGGGCGTGGTTCGGGAGCAGGTCCACCTTGAGCTCCTGGAGCCGGGTGACCAGCTCCTCGCGCTGGCGGGCGGCGGCGCGCAGGTCCTGGGCCGCCTGCCCCAGGTTCTTGCAGTCCTTGATGTCGTCCACGGCCTTGATCACCGAGGCCCGGCTGTCGCCGGCGTCCGCGAGCAGCTTGTCGAGCTGGACGGCCTGCGGGCGGGCCGGGTCGACCGCCGCCTCGCCGGGCGCCGCCCCCGAGCCGGCGGAACCGCTGGCGGCGGGGGCCACCGCTCCCGGGTCGGTGTTCTGGGCCTTGCCGTCGCCGAGCATCGCGCCCACCCCGAGCCCGGCCACGATCAGCCCGAAGACGGCGGCCGCGATGACGGCGGGCGGGATCCGGCGCGCGGGCGCCGGGGGCGGGGCCGCAGGCGCGTACTGCTGGGCCTGCTGCGGCTGTTGGAACTGCTGGGGCGGCGGGGGCTGCTGGGCCCGGTGCGGCCCGCCGCGCCGCGCCGGCGCGGGCGGCGGAGTCCGGCGCGGCCCCGGGTCGGGGACGGGCTGCGACTGCCGGCTGGGCCCGGTGGCATCGGCGTCGCCGTCGGCCCGGAACAGCGCGTCGAAGCCCTCGGCGGCGTTCGCCGAGGGCGCGCCGCCGCCGGGGACGGGCGGGATGTACTGGGTGGCCTGCTCGTGCGGATCCGCGGGGACGGGCGGGATGTACTGGGTCGCCTGCTCGTGCTCCGCCGCCGGGACCGGAGCCATGTACTGGGTCGCCTGCTCGTGCGCCGGGACCGGCGGGACCGGAGCCATGTACTGCGTGGCCTGCTCGTGCGGATCCGCCGTGACCGGCGGGATGTACTGGGTCGCCTGCTCGTGCTCCGCCGCCGGGACCGAAGCCATGTACTGGGTCGCCTGCTCGTGCGCCGGGACCGGCGGGACCGGAGCCATGTACTGCGTGGCCTGCTCGTGCGGATCCGCCGTGACGGGCGGGATGTACTGGGTCGCCTGGTCGTGCCCGGCCGCCCGGACCGGCGGGATGTACTGCGTCGCCGCGTCCGGCAGCGGCGGGTAGCCGTAGCCGTGCGGGTCCCCCGGCCCCTCGAAGCCCGGGCCCACGACGTGGCCCGCCGGCGGCGGATACCCGTACGCGGGCTGCCCGGGCTGCGACGGCGGCTCGTACGGGGGCTCGTACGCGGGCTCGTTCGGCCCCGCGTACTGCTGCGGTGCCTGGAGGTCCGGCGCCGCCGGGTACCCGTACGCCGGGGGCGCGGGGGATGCCGGGGGTGCCGGGGGTGTTCCCCACGCCTCCCCGGCCTGCGGCCCCGGCTGCTGCGGGTAGCCGGGAGCCGGCGCCGGCTGTGCCTGATGCGGCGTCCCGGGCTGGGGGACGCCCCCTTGTCCGTTCTCCGTCACCGGGACTCCTTCTGCCTTCTCCGACTCGTCCGAACCCACGGAACCGTCGGGTCACGCTACCCGGTCACGCCACGCGCACGTCAGGCCGCCTGAACCTCCAGCCGCGCCCCGAACTCCCGCACGGCCGGTTCCTCCCGGTACGGTTCCAGCCGCGCCCGGAAGTCGTCCAGGTACTCCGCACCCCGCCGCGAACGCAGCGACCCCAGCAGTTCGGCCGCCGTCGTCGCCGTCTGGCAGGCCTGCTCCACCTCCCGCTGCTGCACCTGCGAGGCCGCCAGCAGCAGCAGCCCGATGGCCCGGCGGCGGGCCTTCGTCGCGGGCAGGTGCCGCAGCGCCTCCTCGGCGCGCCTGCCCGCCGCGTCGGCCTGCCCCAGGTCCCGGTGGCAGTGCGCGAGCTCGTCCGCCAGGTAGGCCTGGTCGAAGTGGCGGATCCACACCGGGTCGTCGCCGGACTCCGGCTCGGCCCGCTCCAGCGCCGTCACCGCCCGCCCCGACAGCACCGCCGTGGCCCTGGCGTCGCCGAGCAGCGCGTGCCCGCGCGCCTCGGCGGCGTAGAACATCGCCTCGACCCGCGGCGTGACCTGCCCGCGCGTGCCCTCCTGCGCGGCCCGCGCCAGCTGCGCGATCTCCCGCGGATTGCCCAGCTCGGCGGCGAGGTGGCTCATGGACGCGGCCAGTACGTAGCCCCCGTACGCGCGGTCGCCCGCGGCCTGCGCCATCCGCAGGGCCTGGATGTAGTAGCGCTGGGCCAGACCCGGCTGGCCGGTGTCCACCGCCATGTAGCCGGCCAGCTCGGTGAGCCGGGCCACCGCCGCGAACAGGGCCCGCCCGACCGGCTCCCGGTAGGAGCCCGCGATCAGGCCCGACACCACGGAGTTGAGGTAGTGCACCACCACGGGCCGCACGTGCCCGCTGCCGAAGCGGTGGTCGAGGTCGGTCAGGGCCTCGGTGGTCGCCCGTACCGCCTCCACGTCCGGCATCCCCACCCGCGCCCCGCCGCTGCGCGCCACCTGCGGGTCGGCGCCGGTGATCAGCCAGTCCCGGCTCGGCTCGACCAGGGCGGAGGCCGCCACGCTCGACCCGGACAGGAAGTCGCGGCGTCCCACGTCGCTGCGCCACAGCTCGCAGACCTGCTCGATGGCGCCGATGACCGTCGGGGAGAAGTGCAGGCCCACGCCGGAGGCGAGGTTCTTCCCGTTGGCCATGCCGATCTCGTCGATGGTGACGGTCCGGCCCAGTTTGCGGCCGAGGGCTTCCGCGATGATGCCGGGCGCCCGGCCGCGCGGCTGCTGGCCGCGCAGCCAACGGGCGACCGAGGTCTTGTCGTAGCGGAGATCGAGGCCGTGCTCGGCCCCGCACATGTTGACGCGCCGTGCGAGCCCGGCGTTGGAGCACCCGGCTTCCTGGATGAGCGCTTGCAGCCGTTCGTTCGGCTGGCGCGCTACGAGAGGCCTGGCTGCCATGAAAACCCCCTGAGGCCGCGGGTGATCGATGGAATGATCACTTCCCGCCTGAAGTGCGGAGAATCTTCCGCTCTGCGACGTGTCGTTACCCAACGACCGCGCCCCGCCCTCCCACGCGCCCCCGCTCATGCATCCGTGCGCCCCGTATGCAGGATCGATGCAGCGCCCACAGGCTGGTTTACGGCCGTAACCCGGCGTGACCGCGGGAGTTGTGATGGGCGTGGAAGAGACCATCACAGTCACGGAGACCGCGCCCATTCCCCAGCAGCGCGGGGATCAACTGCTCGACCATGCCGTGCGGTACGTGGAAGAACGGCACTGGGACGTCTTCGCCGGCACGTGGCTGGAGCCCGGCGACGGCCGGGAGGTGTGCTCCTGCGGGGCGGACGACTGCCCGGCGCCCGGCGCGCACCCGGCGGTCAAGGACTGGGCGTCGCTGGCCTCGGGCAGCGCGGTGGGCGTGCGGCGGATCTGGGGCAAGCACCCCGGCGCCTCCATCCTGATGCCGACGGGCCGCACCTTCGACGCGCTCGACGTACCGGACTCCGCCGGGTTCCTCGCGCTGGCGCGGCTGGAGCGCACCGAGCGGACGCTCGGCCCGGTCGCGCTGACCCCCGACCACAGGATGCTGTTCTTCGTCCTGCCGGGCGCCGGGGCGAAGGTGCCGGACCTGGTGCGCAAGCTGGGCTGGCTGCCGCACGCCATCGACCTGGTCGCGCGGGGCGAGGGGCAGTACGTGGCCGCGCCGCCGACCCGCTTCGGCGGCAAGGGGCCGGTGCAGTGGGCCCGTAAGCCCACGCCGGCGAACCGGTGGCTGCCGGACACCGAGGAGCTGATCGACGCGATCGCGTACGCCTGCGGCAGCGAGGCGGCCGCGGCCCGCGGCCGGCGCAAGCCCTGACCTCGTCCTTTCCCCGCGGCCACCGCCTGACATACGTGTCCGCAAGTTCATGACATTCGTAACTGCTGAGGCCTCTTCCCTTCCTCCTATGGTGAGGACAGTACGACCACGGGGAACAGAACGAGAGGCAGGCGCATGCCGGACCAGGGTTATGCGACGGGCGGTACGGGCGGGACGGGTGGGGGCGCGCGATCCGCGCAGCCCGTGGCCGCCGTGCGGGTAGAGGGACTGTGGAAGCGCTTCGGCGAGCAGGTGGCCGTCGCGGGGATCGACCTGGAGCTGCCGGCCGGCCGCTTCGTCGGGCTCGTCGGCCCGAACGGCGCCGGGAAGACGACCACGTTGTCCATGGTGACCGGGCTGCTGCGCCCGGACATGGGCCGGGTGGTCGTCGCCGGACACGACGTGTGGGCCGACCCCGTCGAGGTGAAGTCCCGCATCGGCGTCCTGCCCGAGGGGCTGCGGATGTTCGAGCGCCTCTCCGGGCGGGAACTCCTCGGCTACATGGGCCGTCTGCGCGGGCTGCCGGGTGAGGAGACCGACAAGCGGGCGACGCAGCTGCTGGACGTACTGGACCTCGCGGGCTCCCAGCACAAGCTGGTCGTCGACTACTCGACGGGCATGCGCAAGAAGATCGGTCTCGCGGCGGCGCTGCTGCACAACCCCGAAGTCCTCTTCCTGGACGAGCCGTTCGAGGGCGTGGACCCGGTGTCCGCGCAGACCATCCGCGGGGTGCTGGAACGTTACACCGCGTCCGGTGCGACCGTCGTGTTCTCCTCCCACGTGATGGAGCTCGTCGAATCGCTCTGCGACTGGGTGGCCGTCATGGCGGGCGGACAGATCCGCGCCGCCGGCCCGCTCGCCGACGTACGGGGCTCCGCGCCCTCCCTCCAGGCCGCCTTCCTCGAACTCGTCGGCGCCCGCGACCACGCGGCCGGCGACTCCCTCGACTGGCTCGGCGGCGCGCGATGAGCAGCGCCACCGCCGCCCCCTCCGCGGCCTCCGTCACCTCCCTCTTCGTCCGCCTGAAGCTCTCCCTGATGCGCAACGGCCTCAAGGGGTCATCGAAGCGCAAGGCCGTCTGGATCATCAGCCTGGTGATCTCGCTGGTCTTCTCCCTCTTCGTCACCCTGGGCCTGGCGATGCTGCACGGCCACCTCCACGCCGGGACCGTGGTCGTCCTGCTGGCCGCGATCCTCGCGCTCGGCTGGACCGTGATGCCGCTCTTCTTCCCGACCGGCGACGAGACGCTCGACCCGAGCCGGCTCGTGATGCTGCCGCTGCGGCCGCGTCCGCTCGTCCGGGCCCTGCTGGCCTCCTCCCTGGTCGGCACCGGCCCGCTGTTCACGCTCTGCATCGCCGCCGGCTCGGTGGCGGCGGTGGCGCACGGCCCGGCGGGCATCGCGGCGGCCGTGGTCGGCGCCCCGCTCCTGCTGCTCGCCTGCGTGGCGCTGGCCCGCGCCGTGGCCACGGCGAACGTACGGCTCCTGTCCAGCCGCAAGGGACGCGACCTCGCGGTGCTCAGCGGCCTGCTGATCGCGATAGGCGCCCAGGTCGTCAACTTCGGCAGCCAGCGCCTGTTCCAGGAAGGCGGTCTGGCCGCGCTGGAGCCGGTCGAGGCGATCGTGCGCTGGCTGCCGCCGGCGACGGCCGTCGGCATGGTGGACTCCGTGAGCGAGGGCGCGTACGGCACCGCAGCGGCCCAGCTGGCCCTGACCCTCGGCGCCCTCGCGGCCCTCCTGTGGTTCTGGGAGCGCAGCCTGACCAGCCTGATGGTCAGCCCGGACGGCTCCACCCTCGCGGCCGCGAAGCCCGAGAAGGACCGGGGCGGCGCCGGCGGCTTCTGGTCCCTCCTGCCGGGCGGACGCACCGGCGCGGTCATCCAGCGCACCCTGCGCTACGCCGTCCGCGACCCGAAGACGAAGTCCGCCTGGGTGTCGTCGCTGGCGATCGGCCTGATCGTCCCCGTCTTCAACGCCCTCCAGGGCACCGGCTCGGTGTACCTGGCCTGCTTCGGCGCGGGGATGCTCGGCGTACAGATGTACAACCAGTTCGGGCAGGACACCTCCGCCTTCTGGATGGTCGCCCAGACCATCTCCACCGCGCGCGACGCGTACGGCGAACTGCGCGCCCGCGCCGCCGCGCTGGCCCTGGTCACCGTCCCGTACACCGTCCTCGTCACGGTCGTCACCGCCGCCCTGGTGGGCGACTGGGCCGGCTTCCCGCCGGCCCTGGGCCTGGCGCTGGCCCTGCTCGGCTCGATGCTGTGCACGGGCGCGCTGGTCTCGGCGCACTTCGCGTACTCCATCCCGTCGGAGGGGGCGTTCAAGAACGTCGCCCCGGGCCAGGCCGGCCTCGCCTGGCTGGGCATCGTCTGCGGCATGCTCGCCTCGGCGGTGATCTGCGCACCGGTGATCGGCCTGACGGTGTACATCAGCCTGGCGGACGACCCGGGCACCCTGGGCCTGCTCGCCCTCCCCATCGGCATCGCCTGGGGCTGCGCGGCGACCTGGGCGGGCCTGCGCGTGGCGGCCCCGGCGGTGGCCCGCAAGCTCCCGGAGATCCTGACGGCGGTCAGCAAGGGCTGACCCGCCCTCGTACACGGGGCAGGGGGCGGCGGGCACCAACCCGCCGCCCCCTGCGGCCGTTTCCACCCCCGTCCGGAACCACGCGGTTCAGCCTGCCGCGTCAGGGCCGAGCGAGCCGCCGTCAGCGAGCGACGGCTCTGAACGCCCGGCGGTAGGCCGTCGGGGAGGTGCCCAGGGTGGCTGCGAGGTGTTGGCGGAGGGAGGCCGCCGTGCCGAAGCCCGCTTCGGCGGCGACCTGGTCCACCGGG
Source organism: Streptomyces sp. NPDC029122 (assembly GCF_055569445.1). NCBI lineage: Bacteria > Bacillati > Actinomycetota > Actinomycetes > Kitasatosporales > Streptomycetaceae > Streptomyces > Streptomyces sp. NPDC029122. Next base: position 33,633 of record NZ_JBVHWK010000018.1, read on the forward strand.
AGGGCGGTGGTTTCCAGGAGGCGGCGGGCGTGGTCGACGCGGCGTTGGGTCAGCCACTGGCCCGGGGGTGTGCCGACCTCCTCGGCGAAGCGGCGGCAGAAGGTGCGGACGCTCATTCCGGCGTGGTCCGCCAGCTGCGCGAGGGACAGCGGCTCGTCCAGGTGACGCAGGGCCCAGCTTCGGGTCGCGGCCGTCGTGGCGGCTTCCGGCTCCGGCATGGGGCGCTCGATGTACTGGGCCTGGCCGCCTTCCCGCCACGGCGGGACCACGCACAGGCGCGCCACCCGGTTGGCGATCTCGCTGCCGTGGTCGCGGCGGAGCAGGTGCAGGCACAGGTCCACCCCCGCGGCGACGCCGGCGGCCGTCAGGACGCGGCCGTCGTCGACGAAGAGGACGTTCTCGTCGACCTCGACCCGCGGGAAGGCCCGTTGGAAGTGGCCCGCCTCGTTCCAGTGCGTGGTGGCGCGCCGGCCGTCGAGCAGTCCCGCGGCGGCGAGGACGTACGAGGCCGTGCAGATCGAGACGATGCGGGCGTGCGGCGGAAGTAGGGCGAGGGCCTCGGCGAGCTCGGCGGGCAGCCAGGCGCGGGAGGTGTCCGGGCCGCAGGTGAAGGGCGGGATGACCAGGGTGTCCGCCGTGCGCAGGGCCTCGCTGCCGTGGTGCACCGTGATGGTGAAGTCCGCGCTCGTCGTGACCGGGCCACCGGTCAGGCCGCAGGTGGTGACCTCGTACAGCGGCTCGCCGTCCGGGCCTTGGGCGGTGCCGAAGATGCGTACGGGGATGCTCAGTTCGAAGGGGTAGACCCCTTCGAGGGCCAGGACCACGACACGGTGCAGCGCAGAAGTCATGGCAAGATCCTTTCAGATGGTGGCAGTCCTGCCACTCGTTCCGGTGGGGGCCGTGCGGAAATCTTGGTCTCGGGACGGGGCCGCGGGGGCCCCGCCGAGAGCGGGGGTGGCGTCATGCGTGCGGTGGCTCAGGACGGGTTCGGCGGGCCCGAGGTGCTGAAGGTCGTCGAGGTGGAGCGGCCGGAGCCGGGGCCGGCCGAGGTGCTCGTACGGGTCCACGCGGCCGGGGTCAACCCGACGGACTCCTGGCACCGGGCCACCGGCGGGCTCGCCGGCGAGGTCGTCCGGCTCGGCTGGGACGTCTCCGGGACCGTCGAGGCGGTCGGGCTGGGCGTCACCACCCTCGCCCCGGGCGACGAGGTCTTCGGCATGCCGCGCCACCCCGTCCCGGCGGGCACGTACGCGGAGTACGTCACCTCCCCCGCCCGGCACCTGGTCCGCAAGCCCGCCGCGCTGAGCCACGTACGGGCCGCCGCGCTGCCGCTGGCCGCGCTCACCGCCTGGCAGGCCCTCGTGGACACCGCCGACGTGCGCCCGGGGCAGCGGGTGCTGGTCCACGCGGCGGCCGGCGGGGTCGGGCACCTCGCCGTGCAGATCGCCAAGGCGCGCGGCGCGTACGTCATCGGTACGGCCCGCGCGGCCAAGCACGCGTTCCTGCGCGGGCTGGGCGCGGACGAGGTGGTCGACTACACCGCCGTCGCCTTCGAGACGGCCACCCCGCCCGTCGACGTCGTGGTCGACGCCATCGGCGGGAAGTACGGGCCGCGTTCGCTGCGCGCCCTGCGCCCCGGCGGCATCGTGGTCTCCCTCGCCTCCCCGGCCGAGGCCCGCCTCGCGGAGGAGGCCCGCCCGCTGGGCCTGCGCGCCGCCTTCATGGCGGTGGAGGCCGACCAGGCGGGGATGCGGGAGATCGCCGCGCTGGCGGAGGCCGGGCTGCTGCGGCCCGAGATCGACACGGTGCTGCCGCTGGAACTGGCCGGGAAGGCACACGAGTTGAGCGACAGCGGCCGGACCACGGGGAAGATCGTCCTTTCCGTCATCGACTGATCGGCCGCCCGGCGCCCCTCCCCGGCGGCACCGGGCCTCCGGGCCCCTCTTCGAGGGGCTCCGCTAGGAGACGGCCACCGCCTCCAGGAAGGGCTCCAGCGCCGAGCGCAGGGCGGCCGGCTGGTCGTAGTGGACGTAGTGGCCGGCGTCCGGGATCTCGGCGTACTGGCCGGCCGGGAGGACGCGGACCATCTCCTGGGCCTCCGCCCGGCCCAGCTCGCCGTCCAGGCCGCGCACGACGAGGGTGGGGCAGCGGACCTGGGCCAACTCCTCCCAGTGCGCGTCGTGCACCCAGGTCTCGCGGACGGTCAGCATCTGGCTGCGGGAGAAGAGCGGGCGCCAGCCGTCCGGCGCCTGGTGCATCACCTCGGCGAAGAAGGCCCCGCGGCCGGGGTCGGGGCGCTCCACCCGGGGGTCGTCCTCGCCGAACCAGCGGCGGGCGGCGTCCTGGGTGGGGAAGGGCAGCGGCCAGCGGCGGAACCACTCCTGCCAATCCTGCTGCGAGGCCTCGCCGAGCGCGGAGGCACGCATGTCGCAAATGACCAGGGCCTGGACCAGCTCGGGGCGCCGGGCGGCGAGCTGCCAGCCGGTGAGGGCGCCCATGGAGTGGCCGATGACGACGACGGGACCGAGGCCCAGCTGCTCGATGACGGCCTCGGCATCGGCGACGAAGGCCTCGCGGCCCAGGCGCGCGGCCCGCTCGGGTCCGGTCACGGGATGGCCGCTGTGGCCGTGCCCGCGCTGGTCGAGGGCGATGACGCGGCGGTGCTCGCCCAGCCAGCGCGCGGTGCCGGCCCAGTGGAGGGCGCGGCCCATCAGGCCGTGGAGTAACAGGACCGCCGGTTTCCGGGGCTCCGCAGGCGGCTCCCGGAACTCCCAGGCCGCCAGGCGTACGCCGTCGGCACCCGTGACATCGATCCGCTGTACCACCGGAGATGCACCCCCTTCGCTCCCGGCCAGACTATCGAACCCGCATTCGAAAACGGGCGTCTCGCCGACAACACCGCTCTTTCGAGTGACCTTGCTCAAGGATTGGCCGCCACTGCCGATGGAGATCCTTTCAACAGGGAGGCGGGCCGCTCGGGGAAGACGGTCCGAAGGGGATGACCTTGAGAGCTCGGGGCTCCAGGTCAGCAAGGGGAGGACCGGTCCCGGCGCCGAAAGGCGCCGGGACCGCCTTGCGTCCGGCCGCCGGCGCCGGGGCGCCGACGGCCGTCAACCCCCTGGGGACGTCAGCGCTTGGCGACGAACACGTGCGACGCGATGTCCGCGTCCAGCTCCGCGGCCTCCCCGCCGCTGCCGACCAGCACCCCGCCCGGGGACTCCGTCACGCTCACCACCGAGCCGGGCTGCACGCCCGCCCGGCGCAGCGTGTACATCAGCTGGGCGTCGGTCTGGATCGGCTCCCCGATCCGCCGGATGACGACCGTCTTGCCCTCGGTGCCCGGATCCAGCTCGGACAGGCTGACCATGCCGTCCTCCAGGAACGGATCCGCCTCGGCCTTCTCCCCCAGCTCCTCCAGCCCCGGGATCGGGTTCCCGTACGGCGACTCGGTCGGGTGGCGCAGCAGCTCCAGTACGCGCCGCTCCACCGCCTCGCTCATCACGTGCTCCCAGCGGCAGGCCTCGGCGTGCACCTGCTCCCACTCCAGGCCGATGACGTCGACCAGCAGGCACTCCGCGAGGCGGTGCTTGCGCATCACCCGCGTCGCGAGCTTGCGGCCCTCGTCGGTCAGCTCCAGGTGCCGGTCACTGGCCACCGCGACCAGACCGTCGCGCTCCATGCGCGCCACGGTCTGGCTCACCGTCGGGCCGCTCTGGTCCAGCCGCTCGGCGATCCGGGCGCGCATGGGGACCACACCTTCCTCTTCCAGCTCCAGGATGGTGCGGAGGTACATCTCCGTGGTGTCGATCAGTCCGGACATTCGTGCCCCTCGGATTGCGTGCGCTGGCCCTGCCCCCAATTCTGACGCATCGGGCCGACAACCGTCCCGCGCCGAGCGTCAAGGCATGTACGGGACATCAGCCGGAGCGCATCGGCGCAGCAAGGAGAACGGCTGCCCTCGGATTGACGTCCGTATTGACACGCCCTTGGTCCAGACCGCACGGTGAGCGGCGGACAGCACCCACACCCTGGAAGGCCTACGGCGTATGAGCGAGAGCAAGCTGGCCGGGCAGTTCTTCGACGCGGCCATCGGCCTGCTGGAGCGGGTACGCGACGAGGAGGGCTCACGGATCACCGAGGCCGGAGCCGTGATCGCCCGGGCCGTCGCCTCCGGGAACCGGCTGTTCGCCTTCGGCGCCGGGCACTCCTCGCTGCCCGCGCAGGACGTGGTCTACCGGGCCGGCGGGCTCGCGCTGATGAACTTCCTGGCCGTCCCGGGCACGGTCGGCGTCGACGTCATGCCCGCCACGCTGGGCAGCGCGCTGGAGCGGGTCGACGGCCTCGCCGGCGCGGTCCTGGACAGCAGCCCGGCCTCCGCCGGGGACGTACTGGTCGTCATCTCGCTCTCCGGACGCAACGCGCTGCCGGTCGAGATGGCGATGAACGCGCGCGCGATCGGCCTGAAGGTCATCGGCGTGACGTCGGTGGCGTACGCGACGGAGACCAAGTCGCGGCACGTCTCGGGCACCTACCTGAAGGACCACTGCGACATCGTGCTGGACAGCAAGATCGCGGTCGGGGACGCGGAGCTGTCGGTGGACGGCATCGACGCGCCGTTCGCTCCCGCGTCGACGGTGGTGACCAGCGCGATCATGCAGGCGGTGATGGCGGCGGCGGCGGGCGAGCTGGTGGCGCGGGGCGTGGAGCCGCCGTTGCTGCGGTCGGGGAACGTGGACGGCGGGCACGAGTGGAACGGGCGGGTCATTCGGGAGTACGGGGACCGGATCTTCTTCCGGCACTGAGGGGCCGCGCCGCTGCACGGGGCCGAAGTCCCCTGGCAACCGCCCCACAGGCAACCCCGCCACCCCCGAACCACCCGGCCAGGGTCAGCCGCACTCCGCCCGGCGAGGGCAACGGATCGCCAGGTCCAGGTCCGCCGCCACCCGGGCCGCCACCTCCTCCGCGTACAGCGCGTCCGCGCGTTCGAACGCCGGGCGCGACGGGCCGCGGAGGAAGGTGAGGGCGCCCAGGGTGCGGCCGCGGCTGCGGAGCACCGCGCACAGGGCGTGCGTGGCGCCCGGGGGCCACTGGCGGGCCGAGGCCCACGCCGCGGCCGCCTCGCCGGCGGGGGCGCTGGCCCGCACCGGGCCGATCCGGTCCAGGGCCTGGAGCGCCGGGTGCGCGGCCTCGTAGCGGACCGGGATCGCCCCCGGCCCGGGCAGCAGCAGGGCCAGCCCCGAGGGGGACACCGCCGAGCGGACCAGGCGCCGTCCCGGCCCGGGTTCCAGTACGTCGACCAGCGCGTGCTCCGCGAAGCCGGCCAGCGCGAAGTCCAGCCGGACTGCGGCCGCCTCCGCCGGGTCCTCGCACTCGGCGGCGGCGCGCCCCGCCCGGTACAGCTGGTTGGTCCGGAACCGCAGCTGCCCGGTGTCCAGCTCGGCCTGCCGGGCCTCGGTGACGTCCTGGAACAGCCAGCCGACCCCCAACGGCACCGGCTCCTCCGCGAGCGGCGACCCCAGCCGCAGGAACCCGCACCGCCAGCACCGCCGCCGCACCCCCTCCGGGGTCCGCACCGACACCCACAGCTCCAGCGGCGCCGGCGGCGCACCCTCCGCCAGCACGTGCTGGAGCGCGCCCTCCAGTTCCTCCACGCCCTGCTCCAGCAGGTCTCCGAGCGGCCGCCCGAGCAGCGCGCCGCGTCCGGCTCCGAAGGCGTGGGCGGCGTGCGCGTTGACCACCGCGGGGCGCAGGTCGACGTCGACGAGCACGACCCCCCAGGAGGCGTCGTCCATCAGCGCCTCGCTGAGGGCGATGGACCGCTCCAGGTCGATCTGCGCGTGGACCTCGCTGAAGGCGCAGTAGACCCCGGCGGGCTTCCCGTCGGAGCCGGGCACCGCGGCGGACTGGGTCCGTACGAGGATCCGCCCGCCGTCCTTGGTCAGCAGGGCGAACTCGTGGACCTGCCGGCCCGGCGCGTCCTGCGCGGACATCAGCCGGGCCTGTACGTCGTCCGCGTCCGCGGCGCGCACCGCCCAGCCCGCGAATCCGGCCCGGCCCACCGCTTCGGCGGCGGTCCAGCCGAGGATCCGTTCGGCCTCGCGGTTCCAGTGGGTGATCACGCCGTCGGCGTCGAACGCGCACAGGGCGGCGTCCATCCCGTCGAGCAGCGCTGCGAGCAGATCGTCGGCGGTCTCACTACGCCCGGAAGCCCTCACCTGGCACCCCCTGCAGGTGTTCGCGTGTGCGGCACGTCAGATCATTGAACTCGAACGTGACCCAGGCCACACCCGCTTCCCGGAAACCTCCCGGAATGTCCCCCCCGGGGCTTCTCCGGAATTCCCTCGATAAATCACTTGAGGGCCCTGGAGGGCCGACCTAGGCTCTGTCGTACACGAGAAGGGAGGTGGTTCCCGAAATGTACGGAAACCGGACGCGTGAGGTGGCTGCGGGCTAGGGCCCGTCGTCAGCAGCGCACCCAGTGCGGTGCCCGGCGGAATCGCCCGGCGCCAATCCACAGCAGTCACCCGACCCGCGGGCTCGCCGGCACGTCCGGCCGGCTCCTCTCACTGCAGGAGAGGAACCCGAGCCCGCGGGTCGTCTGCGTCAGGGGCCGGGCGTGACCCGCCGGCCCTACGGGCAGAGGCGCTCGACGCCCCACCCGTCCCCGTCCAAGACGTATCGCAGCCTGTCGTGCAGGCGGTTCTCGTGACCCTGCCAGAACTCCAGCGCGTCGGGCAGCACCCGCAGCCCGCCCCACTCCGGCGGCACCGGGACCTGCTCACCCTCCGGGTAGCGCTCCTCCAGCTCCGCGTAACGGCGGTCCAGCTCCGCGCGCGAGCCGATCACCCTGGACTGCGCGCTCGCCCACGCGCCCAGCTGCGAGCCGTGCGGACGGGAACGGAAGTAGGCGGCCGTCTCGTCCCGGCCGATCCGCTCCGCCCGGCCCGTCACGATGACCTGGCGGGCGATCGGATGCCAGGGGAAGAGCAGCGAGACGTACGGGTTCTCGTCGATCTCCCGCACCTTGCGGGAGCCGTAGTTGGTGAAGAAGACGAAGCCCCGCGAGTCGAACTGCTTCAGCAGGACCGTCCGGGAGCTCGGCCGCCCCTGGGCGGTGGCCGTCGAGACGACCATCGCGTTGGGCTCGAAGAGGTGCGAGTCGGCCGCCTGCTGGAACCACAGGGCGAACTGCGCCATCGGGTCGTCAGCGAGGTCCGCCTCCTCGACGATCTGGGAGCGGTACTGCTTGCGCATGACGGCGGGGTCAATGTCCTGATCGGTCACACGGTCATCCTGCCGCAGTACGCCGGGCGCCGGTGTGCCGTATGTCACGCTTCCGCAGGCCCACCGGAACGGACAAAATCTTGGGGCCGGTCCGAGGGTTCGCACGGATGACCTTCGGCCCTGCCGGGCATCAACGGGGATGACCGCGCCGGACCGCGAATCACGCCGGGAACCGCGCGTGTTCGCACTACCTGAGGAGCCGCCTGATGTCCGATTTCGTACCCGGACTCGAAGGGGTCGTCGCGTTCGAGACGGAGATCGCCGAGCCTGACAAGGAAGGCGGATCGCTCCGCTACCGGGGCGTCGACATCGAAGACCTCGTCGGCCACGTGTCCTTCGGGAACGTCTGGGGCCTGCTGGTCGACGGTGCTTTCAACCCCGGCCTGCCGGCCGCCGAACCCTTCCCCATCCCGGTCCACTCCGGTGACATCCGCGTCGACGTGCAGTCCGCACTCGCGATGCTCGCCCCCGTATGGGGTCTGAAACCGCTGCTCGACATCGACGTGCGGACCGCCCGCGACGACCTGGCGCGCGCGGCCGTGATGGCGCTGTCGTACGTCGCCCAGTCCGCCCGCGGCCAGGGCCTGCCGATGGTGCCGCAGCGCGAGATCGACAAGGCCGAGTCCGTCGTCGAGCGGTTCATGATCCGCTGGCGGGGCGAGCCCGACCCCAAGCACGTCAAGGCCGTCGACGCGTACTGGACCTCCGCCGCCGAGCACGGCATGAACGCCTCCACCTTCACCGCCCGCGTCATCGCCTCGACCGGTGCGGACGTCGCCGCGGCGCTGTCCGGCGCCGTCGGCGCCATGTCCGGGCCGCTGCACGGCGGGGCGCCCTCCCGCGTCCTCGGCATGATCGAGGAGATCGAGCGCACCGGCGACGCCGTGGCGTACGTGAAGAAGGCCCTCGACAAGGGCGAGCGCCTGATGGGCTTCGGCCACCGCGTCTACCGCGCCGAGGACCCCCGCGCCCGCGTCCTGCGCCGCACCGCCAAGGAGCTCGACGCCCCGCGCTATGAGGTCGCCGCCGCCCTGGAGAAGGCCGCGCTGGAGGAGCTCCACGCGCGCCGCCCCGACCGGGTGCTCGCCACCAACGTGGAGTTCTGGGCCGCGATCATGCTGGACTTCGCGGAGGTCCCGGCGCACATGTTCACCTCCATGTTCAGCTGCGCCCGCACCGCCGGCTGGTCGGCGCACATCCTGGAACAGAAGCGCACCGGCCGCCTGGTGCGTCCGTCGGCGCGCTACGTCGGCCCGGGCCCGCGCGACCCGCGCGAGATCGAGGGGTACGCCGGCATCACCGACGCCGCCGCCACGGGCTGAGGGCCCGCGTACCCCTCCGGGGGGGGGGGGGGGGGCGGGGGGGGGGGGGGCGGGGGGGGGGGGGGGGTGGGGGGCCAGGGGGGGGGGGGGGGGGAGGGGGGAG
>NZ_JBVHWK010000018.1:42351-118031 GCF_055569445.1 Streptomyces sp. NPDC029122
CTACGGGCAGAGAGCAGGAGGGCGTTTACCCTTCCCCCACCGCCACCCCAATGCTGGGGCACCCTCCCCCCCCCCCTCCCCCCCCCCCCCCCCCCCCGCCCCCCCCCCGCCCTGGCACGTCCGGGGCCGTCAGCCCAGCGCCGCGTCGATGAGCGCGGACCACTGGGCCACCACCCGGGCCCGGCGGGCCCTGTCGTCGGTCAGGACGTTGGCCAGCCCCAGACCCCGGGCCATGTCGAGGAGGCCCTGCACGGTCTCCCGTACGCCCGGCCGCGATTCGTCCGCGCCCAGCAGCTCGACGGCGATCCGGTGCGTCTCACGGCCGACCCGGGCCTCGAGCTCGATGACCTGGGGGCGCAGCTGCTCCTCGTTGGAGGCGGCGACCCACAGCTGGAGCGCGGCACGGAACAGGGTTCCGGTGTACAGGTCGACCAGGGCCTCGACTACCGCCGTCCGCGGCCGGGGGGCGGGAGCGGTCCCGAAGAGCTCCCGCAGCGCGGTGGAGCGTTCCTCGGCGACGTACTCGACGGCGGCGGTGAAGAGGGACTCGCGCGTCGGGAAATGGTGCTGGGCGGCGCCCCGCGACACCCCGGCGCGTTCGGCGACGACGGCGACGGTGGAGCCCGCCCAGCCGTGCTCGGCGAGGCAGGACACGGCCGCCTCCAGCAGGTGGCGCCGGGTGACCCGGCTGCGGGCCTGCTTGGGGACGGGGCCGGTCACCGTACCCACGACGGGTCCCGGCGCTCGAAACGGGCGGTGATGCCCTCGCGGGCCTCGGCGGAGGCGAAGAGGCGCGCGGAGAGTTCCGTCAGGCGGGCGCCGTCGCGGTCGAGGGCCCCCCGTACACCGGCGGCGACCATGGCCTTGGTCTCCGCGAGGGCCTGCGGGGAGGCCTTGCGCAGGCCGTCGAGGACGGGGGCCAGGGCGGTGTCGACGTCCTCCGCGGTGTGCAGCGTCAGCAGCCCGATGCGGGCGGCCTCGGCGGCGTCGAAGGGCTCGGCGGTCAGGAGGTAGCGGGAGGCGGCGCGGGGGTCCAGACGCGGCAGCACGGTCATGGAGATCACGGCGGGGGCCAGGCCGAGGTGGGTCTCGGTGAAGGCGTACGAGGACCCGGGCCCGGCGGCGGCGATGTCGCAGGCGCCGAGCAGCCCGAGGCCGCCGGCGCGGACGTGCCCGGTGACGCGGGCGACGACCGGCTTGGGCAGGGCGGTGACCTCGCGGAGCAGGGCGAGGAAGTCGGCGGGGTCGCAGGGGGACTTCAGGTCGGCGCCGGCGCAGAAGGTGTTGCCGGTGTGGGTGAGGAGCACCGCCCGGGTGCGGGGGTCGGCGGCCGCCTGCGCGAGGGCCTCGCGGAGCTCGGCGACGAGGCGTGCGGAGAGGGCGTTGCGGTTGGCCGGGGAGTCGAGGGTGAGGGTGGTGATGCCGGTCGCCGTCGGGGCGGCGTGCACGAGTGGGGCCATGTCTACTCCGGAGGGGTCTGCGGGCGGGCCGGCCGGGCCGTTGCCCTGGCCGGGCGGTTGCCGGGTCGGGCCGTTGCCCTGGCCGGGCGGGGTTCGGTGGGGTGTTGCCCTGCCGGGTGGTTGCCCTGTGGGGCGGGGTTCGGTGGGGTGGTTTTGGGTCGGGGTCGGTGCCGGGGTGGGGTGTCGTCCGGGGCGGGCTTCGATGTTCGGCGCCCGTTCCGGATCCGGTTGTGCTCGGTACCGCGCGCCGAAATCATCTCGTTTTAGCCCCGGACGACACCCCACCCCGTCCCCGCCCCCTTGCGTTGTCCTCCGGCCGCCCGCCTGGCAACTTCAGCCCCGCCGGCGTTTGAGGCGCGGGGGCCGGGGCGGAGCCTCGGGGAACGGGCGAAGGGTGGGCAGGGGACTCCGCACCGCGCAGCGGTAGCCGACCGCGCCGGCCGGGTCAGTACGACTTGGGGAGGCCCAGGGTCTGGTGGGAGACGAAGTTCAGGATCATCTCCCGGCTCACCGGGGCGATGCGGGCGACACGGGCCGCCGTGATCAGCGACGCCAGCCCGTACTCGCGGGTGAGCCCGTTGCCGCCGAGGGTGTGCACCGCCTGGTCCACCGCGCGGACGCACGCCTCCCCCGCCGCGTACTTCGCCATGTTCGCCGCCTCACCGGCCCCCGCGTCGTCCCCCGCGTCGTACAGGTGCGCCGCCTTCCGCATCATCAGGCGGGCCAGTTCCAGGTCGATGTGCGCCGCCGCCAAGGGGTGGGCGACGGCCTGGTGGGCGCCGATCGGCTCCTTCCACACCTGGCGGGTCCTCGCGTACTCCACCGCCCTGGACAGGGCGTAGCGGCCCATGCCGATGGCGAAGGCGGCCGTCATGACGCGCTCGGGGTTGAGCCCGGCGAAGAGCTGGAGCAGGCCCGCGTCCTCGTCGCCGACCAGGGCTTCGGCCGGCAGCCGGACCTCGTCGATGACCAGCTCGAACTGTTTCTCCGCCGCCTGGAGTTCCATGTCGATGACCGAGCGGGAGAAGCCCGGGGCGTCGCGGGGGACGATGAACAGGCAGGGCTTCAGGCGGCCCGTGCGGGCGTCCTCCGTGCGGCCGACGACGAGGGTGGCGTCGGCGATGTCCACGCCCGAGATGAAGACCTTGCGGCCGGTGAGGATCCAGTCGTCGCCGTCGCGCCGGGCGGTGGTGGTGATGCGGTGGGAGTTGGAGCCGGCGTCGGGTTCGGTGATGCCGAAGGCCATGGTGCGGCTGCCGTCGGCGAGGCCGGGGAGCCAGGCGCTCTTCTGGGCCTCGGTGCCGAAGCGGGCGATGACCGTGCCGCAGATGGCCGGTGAGACGACCATCATCAGCAGGGGGCAGCCCGCCGCGCCCAGTTCTTCCAGGACGATGGAGAGTTCGGCGATGCCGCCGCCCCCGCCGCCGTACTCCTCGGGGAGGTTGACGCCGAGGTAGCCGAGCTTGGCGGCGTCGGCCCACAGCTCGTCGGGGTGGCGGCCCTCTCGGGCGACGCGGGTGAGGTAGTCGCGGCCGTAGCGCTGCCCGAGGGCGGCGACGGCGGTGCGCAGGGCCTGGTGCTCTTCGGTCTCGATCACGGCTGTTCCTCCTGGACTACGGCGAGCAGGGCGCCGAACTCGACCTGTCGGCCGGTGACGGCGTGGAGCGCGGTGAGGGTGCCGGAGGCGGGGGCGAGGATGCGGTGCTCCATCTTCATCGCCTCCAGCCACAGCAGGGGCTGCCCGGCGGTGACGGTGCTGCCGGGGGCGAGGCCCTCGGCGATGCGGACGACGGTGCCGGGCATGGGGGCGAGCAGCGATCCCGGTTCGGTGCGGTCCTGGGGGTCGGGGAACCGGGGGACGGGCACGAGGGTGTGGGAGCCGAGCGGGGAGTCCACGTAGACCTCGTGGTTCGCGTCGTGTTTCACGTGGAACACGTGCCGGACACCGTCGACTTCGAGGGTGACGGCCTCCGGGGTGGCGGCCAGGACGCGTACGCCCGGCTGTTCCACGGGTGCGTAGGGGGCCTCGTGGACCGCGCCGGCCACGGTGTACCGGCGGCTCTGCGGCTGGGAGCGGAGGTTGCGCCAGCCGCCGAGGCGGGCGGCGAGGCCGGCGCCGGCGGCCGGGGCCGCTTCGGCGAGCGCTGCGGCGAGGCAGGCGAGCGTGGGGTCCGGGGCGTCCTGGACGAGGGTGGCGAGGTGGCGTTCGTAGAAGCCGGTGTCGAGCCGGCCGGCGGCGAACTCCGGGTGCCGCAGGGAACGTACGAGGAGATCGCGGTTGGTGGTGAGCCCGTGGATCCGGGCCCGGGTCAGGGCGTCCGCGAGGATGCGGACCGCCTCGGCGCGGGTGGGCGCGTGCGCGACGACCTTGGCCAGCAGGGGGTCGTAGTGGATGCCGACCGTGTCCCCGGCGGCGAAGCCGGAGTCGACGCGGACGCGGCCGGGCACGTCGAGGGTGTGCAGGACGCCGGTCTGCGGGCGCCAGTCCCGGGCGGGGTCCTCCGCGTAGAGGCGGGCCTCGACGGCGTGGCCGGCGGGCTCCGGCGGGGTGGCGGGCAGCGCTGCGCCTTCGGCGATCCGCAGCTGGAGGGCGACCAGGTCGAGGCCGTGGACGGCTTCGGTGACGGGGTGTTCCACCTGGAGGCGCGTGTTCATCTCCAGGAAGTACGGGCGGCCGTCGGCGCCGACGAGGAACTCGACGGTGCCCGCGCCCCGGTACGAGACGGCCCGGGCGGCGGCCACGGCGGCGGTGGCGAGCCGCTCGCGCAGCGCTGCGGGCAGGCCGGGGGCCGGGGCCTCCTCGATGACCTTCTGGTGGCGTCGCTGGAGGGAGCAGTCGCGGGTGCCGAGCGCCCAGACGGTGCCGTGGCCGTCGGCCAGGACCTGCACTTCGACGTGGCGGCCGCGCTCCACGTACGGCTCCGCGAAGACCTCGTCGTCCCCGAAGGCCGACAGTGCCTCGGCGCGGGCCGCTTCCAGGGCCTCCTTGAGGGAGTCCAGGTCGCGCACGACGCGCATCCCGCGGCCTCCGCCGCCCGCGGCGGCCTTGAGGAGGAGCGGCAGGTCGGCGGCGGTGGCGGCGGCCGGGTCGACGGGGTCGAGGAGGGGGACGCCGGCGGCGCGCACGAGGTCCTTGGCCCGGGTCTTGGAGGCCATGGCCTCGATGGCCGCGGGCGGCGGCCCGACCCAGGTCAGGCCGGCGGCCAGGACCTGGCGGGCGAAGTCGGCGTTCTCGGAGAGGAAGCCGTACCCGGGGTGCACGGCGTCCGCGCCGGCCGCGCGGGCCGCCTCGATCAGCAGGTCCCCGCGCAGGTAGGTGTCGGCGGGTGCGGCTCCCGGCAGGCGGACGGCCGCGTCGGCGCTGCGGACGTGCAGCGCGTCGGCGTCGGGGTCGGAGTGGACGGCGACCGTGGCCAGGCCCAGGTCGCGGGCCGTACGGAAGATCCGGACGGCGATCTCGCCCCGGTTGGCGACGAGGAGGGAGGTGATGGGTGCGGTCATCTGGGGGCTCACATCCGGAAGACGCCGAAGCCGCCGCGGGCGCCCTCGACGGGGGCGTTGTGGACGGCCGACAGGCACAGGCCGAGGACGGTGCGGGTGTCGCGGGGGTCGATGACGCCGTCGTCGTACAGCCGCCCGGACAGGAAGAGGGGCAGGGACTCGGACTCGATCTGCGCCTCGACGAAGGCCCGCATCTCGGCGTCCTGTTCCTCGTCGTACGGCAGTCCCCGCGCGGCGGCGGACTGGCGGGAGACGATCGACAGGACTCCGGCGAGCTGCTGCGGGCCCATGACGGCGGATTTGGCGCTGGGCCAGGCGAAGAGGAAGCGGGGCTCGTAGGCGCGCCCGCACATGCCGTAGTGCCCGGCCCCGTAGCTCGCCCCGATGAGGACGGACAGGTGCGGGACGCGGGAGTTGGACACCGCGTTGATCATCATCGAGCCGTGCTTGACGATGCCGCCCTGCTCGTACTCCTTGCCCACCATGTAGCCGGTGGTGTTGTGGAGGAAGAGCAGCGGGATGTCGCGCTGGTTGGCGAGCTGGATGAACTGGGCGGCCTTCTGCGACTCGGCGCTGAACAGCACGCCCTGGGCGTTGGCGAGGATGCCGACCGGGTAGCCGTGCAGGGTGGCCCAGCCGGTGACGAGGCTGGTGCCGTAGAGGGGCTTGAACTCGTCGAAGTCGGAGGCGTCGACGATGCGGGCGATGACCTCGCGGGGGTCGAAGGGGGTCTTCAGGTCCGGCGGGACGATTCCGAGGAGCTCCTCCGGGTCGTACAGCGGCTCCTCGGCGCGGGGCGGGTCGGCGTACGGCTTGCGGTGGTTGAGCCGGGCCACGATGCGGCGGGCCTGGCGGATGGCGTCGTACTCGTCGAGGGCGTAGTGGTCGGCGAGGCCGGAGACGCGGGCGTGCATGTCGGCGCCGCCGAGGGACTCGTCGTCGCTCTCCTCGCCGGTGGCCATCTTGACCAGGGGCGGGCCGCCGAGGAAGACCTTGGACCGGTCCTTGATCATGACGGTGTGGTCGGACATCCCGGGGACGTACGCGCCTCCGGCGGTGGAGTTGCCGAAGACGACGGCGACGGTCGGGACTCCCTCGGCCGAGAGCCGGGTGATGTCGCGGAAGATCGCGCCGCCCGGGATGAAGATCTCCTTCTGGGAGGGGAGGTCGGCACCGCCGGACTCGACGAGGCTGACCAGGGGCAGCCGGTTCTGCCGGGCGATCTCGTTGGCCCGCAGCGCCTTCTTCAGGGTCCAGGGGTTGCTGGCGCCGCCGCGCACGGTGGGGTCGTTGGCGGTGATCAGGCATTCGACGCCCTCGACGGTGCCGATGCCGGTGACCATCGAGGCGCCGACCGGGTAGTCGCTGCCCCAGGCGGCGAGCGGGGACAGCTCCAGGAACGGCGTGTCGGGGTCGAGGAGCAGCTCGACGCGCTCGCGGGGCAGCAGCTTGCCGCGGTCGCGGTGCCGGGCGGTGTACTTCTCGCCGCCGCCGGCGAGGGCCTTGGCGTGCTCGGCGGCGAGCTCCGCGAGCCGCTCCAGGGCGGCGGTACGGGCCTTCGTGTGCTCGGCGGCGAGCGGATCGACGGTGGTACCGAGGCGGGTCATCGGGTCCCCTCAGGTGCGGGAGGCGGGTTGTCGGGAAGCCCGGGCGGGGGCGGGGCGGCGGAGGGCGGGGGCGGGGCGGCGGGGAGGAGGTGCGTCGGGATGTCGAGGTGGCGGGCGCGCAGCCATTCGCCGAGGGCCTTGGCCTGCGGGTCGAAGCGGTGGCCGGAGGCCACGCCGTCGCCGAGGAGGCCGGGGACGGTGAAGTTCAGGGCGCGCAGGTTCGGCAGCTCGTGGCGGGCGACGGGCAGCCCCCGGGTCTCCGGGAGCAGGCTCCGGAACGCCTCCACGGTCAGGGCGTGGCGCAGCCACCGCCAGGCGGCGTCGTCGTCCACCCACACCCCGACGTTGGCGTCGCCGCCCTTGTCCCCGCTCCGGGCCCCGGCCACCGACCCGAGCGGGGCACGGGTGGTGGGCCCGTACCCGCCCCGGGCCGCGCCGGCGGCCGCCGGGTCCGGTGCGGCGGGCGGCGGCGGGGCCGGGGACAGGGCCCGCGCGGGCGGGACCGGCAGGCGGGTGCCGTCCTCCAGGACCGCCGTGTGCGGGACGGAGCCGGCCGGGACCAGGGCCGAGGTGAACACCCCGTACGGCTGCGCGGGGCCCGGCGGGGCCGTCACGTGGAAGCCCGGATAGCTGGCGAGGGCCAGCTCGACCGCCGCCGAGGTGAGCGCCCGCCCCACCCGGTCCGGGGAGGGATCGCGGACCACCAGCCGCAGCAGGGCGCTCGCCGTCTCCTCCGTGTCGGCGTCCGCGTGGTCCGTGCGGGCGAGGGTCCAGCGGACGGAGTCCACCCCGCGCAGTGCCTCGGCGAGCTGTGCCCGCACCAGGGCGGCCTTGGCCTCGATGTCGAGCCCGGTCAGGACGAAGACCACCTCGTTGCGCCAGCCGCCGACGCGGCTGACGCCGACCTTGAGGGTGGTGGGCGGGGGTTCCCCCCGGACCCCGCTGATCCGGACGCGGTCCTCGCCGTCCGTGGCGAGGCGGACCGTGTCCAGGCGGGCGGTGACGTCGGGGCCCAGGTAGCGCACGCCCTGCGTCTCGTAGAGGAGTTGGGCGGTGACGGTGCCCGGGGTGACGGCCCCGCCGCTGCCCGGGTGCTTGGTGACGACCGCCGAGCCGTCCTCGGAGACCTCCGCGAGCGGGAAGCCGGGCCGCCGTACGTCGTGGCCGGTGAAGAAGGAGTAGTTGCCGCCGGTGGCCTGCGTACCGCACTCCAGGACGTGGCCCGCGACCACCGCCCCCGCCAGCCGGTCGTACTCGTGCGGGCCCCAGTCGAACCACCAGGCGGCCGGCCCGCTCACCAGTGCCGCGTCGGTGACCCGGCCGGTCACGACCACGTCCGCGCCGGCCCGCAGGCAGGCGGTGATCCCGGCGCCGCCCAGGTAGGCGTTGGCGGTGAGCGCGTCCTCCCCGTACGGCATCAGGTCGTCGCCCTCGACGTGCGCGACGGAGACGGGCACCCCCACCTCGGCCGCCAGCGCCCGTACGGCCGCGGCCAGCCCGGCCGGGTTCAGCCCGCCCGCGTTCGTCACGATCCGCACGCCCCGCTCGTGCGCGAGCCCGAGGCCCTCCTCGAGCTGCTTCAGGAAGGTCTTCGCGTAGCCGAGGCCGGGGTTCTTCAGGCGGTCGCGGCCGAGGATCAGCATGGTGAGCTCGGCGAGGTAGTCGCCGGTGAGCACGTCCAGCGGTCCGCCGGTCAGCATCTCGCGCACGGCGTCGAACCGGTCCCCGTAGAAGCCGGACGCGTTGCCGACGCGCAGGGCCCGGCGCGTCACGGGGCGGTCCCCCGCACGGTCCCCCCGGTGGCCGGCCGGGGCGTTCCCCCGGGAGCGGGCGGCGGCGCCCCCCGGTCCCGCGGCTCCCGGCCCGGTCCCGCGGGACCGGCGAAGGCCTGGGCGATGCCGAGCCAGCGGTCGGCGTCGGGGCCGGTCGCGGTGAGGCCGAGGTCGGCGCGGTGGGCGCGCTGGGTGACCAGCAGGCAGAAGTCCAGCGCGGGTCCGGTGATCCGCTGCGGGGCGTCGGCGGGGCCGTACGTCCACACCCCGCCCCCGTCGGGAGCCGTCAGCTCGACCCGGAACTCCCCCTCCGGCACCGGCAGGCCCCGGACGGCGTACGCGTAGTCGCGCGCCCGCACTCCGATCCGCGCGACGTGCCGCAGCCGGGCCGTGGGGGTCCGCCGTACGCCGAGCGCGTCGGCGACGTCGTGGCCGTGCGCCCAGGTCTCCATGAGCCGGGCGCTCGCCATGGAGGCGGCCTTCATCGGGGGCCCGTACCAGGGGAAGCGGGCGCCGGGGGAGGCGGCCGCGAGCGCCGCGTCGAGGGCGGTCCGGCCCTCCCGCCAGCGGTGCAGCAGCTCGGCGGGCTCCAGCGCGGCCCCCTCCTCGGCACCCTCGTCGACGAACGACTCCGGGGACTCCAGCGCCTCCTCCACCATCCGCGCGAACGCCCCGGCATCGGTGAGGGAGAGCAGCGCGGCCCGGTCGGTCCAGTGCAGGTGGGCGATCTGGTGGGCGATGCTCCACCGGGGTGCGGGTGTCGGCCGCGCCCAGGCGGGGCCGGGCAACTCGGCGACGAGCGCGTCGAGTTCGAGGCCCTCCTCCCGGAGGTCGGCGAGAAGACCGGTGAAAACGGCGGCGGCGTCGACGGCGGACGGATCGGGCACGGCGTGCTCCCCTCTCGGCGTGCGGGGAAGCCTGGCAGCCTCCACTAAAACAATCAAGCGTGCTTGCATGATTTGGCCGAAGTGGACGGCATTCACGCCACGGCCGTCAACACACCGTGCTGGTAGGTGATTTGGGGCGTGCCGGTCATCCGCCGAGGCCCGGCCGGGGACGGCGGCGGGCCGCGTCCGGAACGATCAGGGACGGTTCCGGCCGTACGCCGGGAAGCCGGCCTCACGGTGGCCGCCCGGGCCGATACTGGAGGCTTCCCACCCGTGCAGCCGCCGCGCCGGGCTCCGCACCGCCTCCCTCCACGCGCCCCTCCACGCCACCGACGACGAGGACGGTCCGCCGTGAAGAACCCCGCTGCCCCAGCCGCCTTCCCCTCCCCGCCCCACGCCCCCTCCCTCTATCCCGAACTCGACGCGACCGCCCTCACCGCCTTCGCCACCGCCCTGGAGAGCGGCGACCTCGGCGCCCTGCCGCCCGCGCGCGCCGCCGAGATCGAGGCGTTGCGGGCCGTGGCCGTCTTCAGCCGGGGCGAGGTGACCGGCGCCTGCGGGGACCTGCTCGACGCCGCGCTATGGCGGCACACCGGGACCCGGCCGCGGGCGGCGGTGGTGATGCCCTCGCCGTGGACCGGCCTGGGCTGGACCGCGTACGCCGTCCAGGCCACGGCGTTCGCGGCGCGCGGCTACGACGTACTCGCCTACACCGCCCGCGGGTTCGGCCGCTCCGACGGCCAGGCGGACTTCGCCGGGCCGCTGGACGTGGCCGACGGCCGACGGGCCCTGGACCACCTCCTGGAACGCGCCGCCGGCCCGGTCACCGGGATCGGCTTCCTCGGCGTCTCCTACGGCGCCGGCATCGGCCTGCTCGCCGCCGCGCACGACCCCCGGGTCGACGCGGTGGCGGCGCTCAGCACCTGGGGCGACCTCGACGCCGTCCTGCGCGAGAACTCCACGCGCCGTACCGCCGCCGTGCGCGCCCTGCTCGGGGCGGCGGAGCGGGCCCGGCTCAGCCCAGAGACGGAACGGGCCCTGGAGGACGTCCTGGCCGGCCGGGACGCCGAGGGGACCCGGCGCTGGGCGCAGCGGCGCTCGCCCTTCGGCCACGTCAAGGAGTTCAACCGCCGGCGGCTGCCCGTCCTCCTCTCGCACGCCTGGCACGAGACGCTCTTCCCCGCCAACCAGACGCTGCGGCTGTTCGAAGAACTCACCGGCCCCAAGCGCCTCGACCTGTCCGTCGGGGACCACGCCGGCCCCGAGAGCGCGGGCCTGCTCGGACTGCCGAGCACGGTGTGGACGGACGCGCACCGCTGGTTCGACCACCACCTGCGCGACGCCGCCAACGGGGTGGACGGGGAGGCGCGGGTGCTCTCCGAGGTGATGTGGACCCGCGCCCTCGAACCCGCCAACGACCTGCCCGCCCCCGGCAGCGAGGTCCGCCGGCTGTACCTCACGGGGCGCGGGGAACTGGCCGCCGAGCCCGAGCACGGCTGGACGGCGGGCCTGCTGTGCGGGGTGGACACCCCGGTCACCGCCGCCGACGCCGTCGTGCGCTCCGGGTACGCGGAGATGGCCGGCCGGCCGAAGTCGTACCCGGCCGGGGAGGTCGATGCCGCCGCGGCCTCGTCGGTGACCGCCGCCTGGACCGGGCCCGCCGCCGAAGAGACCCTCCGCGTACGGGGGATCCCGCGCCTGCGCGCCACGTACCGCGCCGCGAACTCCGGCTCCACCTTCGTCGCGTACCTCCTGGACCTCGCCCCGGACGGCTCGGCCCGGCTGATCTCCCACGCCCCGTTCAGCGACCTGCACTCCCCGCCCGACAGCCTGGTGAGCGCGGACATCGACCTCCAGGCCACGGCGTACGACGTCCCGCGCGGGCACCGCCTCCTGCTGGTGGCGACCGCCCGGGACCCCTTCTACGGGGACGCCAACCTGCCGCGCGCGACGCTGGCGTTCACCTCGCCGGAGCCGACGCCGTCGTACGTAGAGGTGCCGGTGGGGTGAGGACAGATGGTTATACGCACGTATTGAACAACCGTATAGATCCTGGTTAGGGTTCATCACGTCAAGGCGTGAACGAACCGCGAAGGGACCCACCATGGCCGCCGACACCATTACCACCGCCGCCGCCAGCCGCTCCGAACTCCTGATCGACGGAAGGCGGTTGTCCTACCTGGACTTCGGCGGCGCCGGCCGTCCGCTGGTCGCCCTCCACGGCCACCTGTCCGAGGGCGTCACCTTCGCCGCCCTCGCCCGGGCCCTCGGCCCCGAGTGGCGGGTGATCGCCCCGGACCAGCGCGGCCAGGGCGAGTCCGACAGCGCCGCCGACTACACGCGGGAGGGCTACCTCTCGGACGTCGGCTCCCTGCTGGACCACCTCGAACTGGACCGCGTCGTCCTGCTCGGGCACTCCCTCGGCGCCATCAACGCCTACCAGTTCGCGGCGCGCCACCCCGAGCGCGTGAGTGCCCTCGTGAACGCCGAGGGCCCGGCCGCGCTCGGGCTGGACGGCTCGAACCCACTGGGCTTCCTGCTGGACCTGCCCCACGAGGCCCCGACCCGCGAGGCGCTGCTCGCGGGCCTCGGGCCGGCCGCGCCGTACTTCGCCGACCGGCTCCGGGAGAACGCCGACGGCAGCTGGCGCCTGCCGTTCCGCCCCGCGGAGATGTACGACTCCGAGCACCACGTCCACGGCGACCACTGGGCGGACTGGACGGCCGGCACCTGCCCGGCACTGCTCGTCCGCGGCGCCCAGGGGGTCATCCCGGCCGACCAGGCCCGGGCGATGGCCGAGCGCCGCCCCGGCACCACCCTGACGGAACTCGACACCGACCACTTCGTCCACACCGCCGCCCCGGAGGCCTTCGCGGCGGCGGTACGCCGGTTCCTGGAGGGGGCCGGGCGGGGCGGGGTTTAGGGCGGGGTCTCGGCGGGGCGGTGTCAGAGCCGGTTTGGGGGGTTCCCGTCAGTCCCATCGTCCTTCCGTGTCGTGCCGGTCCCTCAAGGGCGCTCCTTCGTCGCGTCGCTACGCGATGGCCTTCGGCCACCCTTGACCGACCGACCCGCCCCGGAAAGCCGAAAGACTGCCGGGAACCCCCCAAAAGAACGGTCACGGGGCAGGAGGAGGGGAGCGGCTCCCTCAGTGACGAGACGAGGGGCCCACGGCCGTGTCCCGCATCCGGGCCCGTGCACTGCCCGGCCAGGCCGGGGGCCCGGCTACCCGCACCACATGTTGACCAGGACGACATCCGGGACCGATGGGCGCGACAGATCGCTACACGCTCCTCCCGGCTTGGCGTCCGACGGTCGTCTTCGGCTGATACCCGCACCACGTGCTGACGAGTGAGGGCCATCATGGGGGCGTGCCGCACATACTCGACGCGCCGGGAGCGCTGACCGACAGGGGGCGGCGCTTCCTGTCCGCGCAGGGCCGCACCGTTCCTTTCCCGGTGAGGGAGAACCCGGGCGACGGCGAGGTCGCCGAGCGGCTCGCGGCTTTCCCCGGCGTGGACACGGCGATGGTCCTCGCCCGGCTCCGACGGGCACAGGCTCGTTACGGCGGGCTGGTCTACAGGACTTCGGCGTGGTCGTTCAAGGAGGAGATCCGCTTCCAGCCCTGGCCGTACTACGTGGACAGCGCCGAACACGGGCCGTTGGGAGAGTTCATCGACCACGAGGTGGCGCATCCCTACACCGTCGCGCTCCGGGGCGACGGCGCGGTGGTGTACCGGTTCGGGCGGGACGTCGTGGTGTTTCCGGATCCTGACACCCTCATCGAGGCGGACGCCCTGTACTGGGAATGCGAGAGCTGGATTCCAGTGGTCGAGCCGGAGCCACGGCAGTCCACGGCGGGGGTGTGGGAGGCGGCGTCACGGCTGCCGCTGATCGAGGGTTCGGGCCACACGGAGTGGTGGTGGGAGTCCGACGGGTTCCGGGTGCACTTGTGGCGGACGTTCGCGGAGCTCTTCGAGCAGGAGCGGCTGGCGCAGTGGGGACTCTGGGTGCGGGACGAGGCGGGTCTGCGGGCCGCCCACCGCTTCCTCGCGGAAAACTCTCTTCCGGCTAGGGTGAACGGCACATCGTGAACCGGAACAAGGAGCAGACGTGAGTGCCATCGCCCTGCAGCAGGAGATCGCGCGGGAACTCCAGGTCGCCGAGACCTTCGAGGCCGAGCGGGAGATCGAGCGCCGGGTGGCCTTCCTCGCCGAGCGGCTGACCTCCACGGGTCTGCGGTCCCTCGTACTCGGCATCAGCGGCGGCGTGGACTCGACCACCACGGGCCGGCTCTGCCAGCTCGCCGTCGAGCGGGCCCGTGCGGCCGGGCACGAGGCGCAGTTCTACGCGATGCGGCTGCCCTACGGCGTCCAGGCCGACGAGCACGACGCGCAGCTCGCGCTGTCCTTCATCCAGGCCGACCACGTGCTGACCGTGGACATCAAGCCCGCCAGCGACGCGGCGCTCGACGCGTCGGTGGCCGCCGGTGTGAGCTTCCGCGACGCCCACCACCAGGACTTCGTGCACGGCAACATCAAGGCCCGCCAGCGGATGATCGCCCAGTACGCGGTCGCCGGTGCGCACGCCGGTCTGGTGGTCGGCACCGACCACGCCGCCGAGGCCGTCTCGGGCTTCTTCACCAAGTTCGGCGACGGCGCGGCGGACGTGGTCCCGCTGACCGGCCTGACCAAGCGCCGGGTGCGCGCCGTCGCGGACGCGCTGGGCGCGCCCGCCGAGCTGGTGTGGAAGACCCCGACGGCCGACCTGGAGACGCTCGACCCGGGCAAGGCCGACGAGGACGCCCTCGGGGTCACGTACGACGACATCGACGACTTCCTCGAGGGCAAGCCGGTGGACGAGCGCACCTTCGAGACGATCGTCCACCGCTACCGCCTCACCGAGCACAAGCGCCAGCTCCCCATCGCCCCCTGACCCTCCCGGATGGTGCCCCGGTCGTCACGTGGTGCAGGCATCAGCCCAGGACGGCCGCCGGACGCCAAGCCCGGCGGAGCGCGTAGCGATCTGGCGCGCCATCGGTCCCGCATGCCGTCCTGGTGACCATGTGGTGCGGGTATCAGCCCCGGACGGTCGGCGGACGCTATGCCGAGAGAAGCGATCTGGCGCGCCCGCCGGTCCCGGACGGGATCCTGATCGTCATGTGGTGCGGGTAGCCGGACCCCAGGCCTGGCCGGGCAGCGCACGGGCCCGATGCGGGACACGGCCGACGCCCCGCCCCTCGTCTCGTCACTGAGGGACCCGCCCCTCCATTCCTGCCCCGTGACCGTTCTTTTGGGGGTTCCCGGCAGTCCTTGTCTTTCCGGGGCGGGACGGTCGGTCAAGGGTGGCCGAAGGCCATCGCGTAGCGACGCGACGAAGGAGCGCCCTTGACGGGCCGGCACGCACCGGAAGGACGATGGGACTGACGGGAAACCCCCAAACCGGCTGTGAGACGGCCCCACAGCACCCCGCCCCTCACCCCGCTTCGCGGGGCCCCGCCCCCCTCTGCGACCTGACCGCGCCCATGCTCGCCGCGATCACCAGGGCGATCGCCAGCGCGTCGAGCGCCGACATGCCCTGGCTCAGGAGCAGGAAGCCGGCGGTCGCCGCGATGGCCGGCTCCAGGCTCATCAGGATCGCGAAGGTGGGGGCCGGGAGGCGGCGCAGGGCGAGGAGCTCCAGCGTGTACGGGAGGACCGACGACAGCACCGCCACGCCGAGGCCCAGTGCCAGCGTGCTCGGGGTGAGGAGGGCGGAGCCCGCGTCCACCACGCCCAGCGGGAGCGAGATGACCGCGGCCACCGCCATCGCCAGGGCCAGCCCGTCCGCCTGCGGGAAACGGCGGCCGGTCCGGGCGCTGAAGACGATGTACGCCGCCCACATGGCGCCCGCGCCCACCGCGAAGCCCGCGCCGAGCAGGTCGAGGCCGCCGATGCCCCCTCCGCCGTGCCCGGCCAGCAGGGCGACGCCGGCCAGGGCCAGGGCGGCCCACAGCAGGTTCACCAGGCGGTGCGAGACGATCACGGACAGGGCCAGCGGGCCGAGCACCTCCAGGGTGACGGCGGGGCCGAGCGGGATGCGGTCGATGGCCTGGTAGAAGAGGCCGTTCATACCGGCCATGGCGGCGCCGAAGGCGACGACGGTGCCCCAGTCGGCACGCGTGTACCCGCGCACCCTGGGCCGGCACAGGACGAGCAGCACCAGCGCGGCGGCCGCGAGCCGCAGCGTGACCACGCCCGCCGCACCCACCCTGGGCATGACCATCACCGCGAGGGCGGCCCCGAACTGCACCGACACCCCGGCCGAGACCACCAGTGCGATCGGCCCGAACCGCGAATCCCGGGCGGCGGAGCCCCGGCGGGAACCCGCACCTGAAACGGAACCGGAACCTGAAACGGAACCTGAACCCGACCCTGAACCCGGACCTGAACCCGAACCTGAAACGGGACCCGAAACCGGACCTGAACCCGGGCCGGAAACGGAAATGGCGGGGGTCGTCGGGGACGAGGAGGAGGGCGCGGGCATGAATCCAGACTAAGGGGTCCGTAAGGACCATCCAGCCGTGTTTTACCTTACATCCGGCCCCCGTATCCCCTCCGCTCCCCCACCTCCCCCACCCCCTCCGCGAGCAGTTCCGCCAGGTGCCGCGCCCGGCGTCCGGAGAGCTGCGCGATCTGGGTGCGGCAGGAGAACCCGTCCGCGAGCACCGCCGCGTCCGGTGCCGCGGTGCGCAGCGACGGCAGCAGTTGTTCCTCCGCGCACGCCACGGAGACGGCGTGGTGGCCGGGTTCGAAGCCGAAGTTGCCCGCGAGGCCGCAGCAGCCGCCGCTGAGCTCCCCCGTGAGCCCGGCGCGTTCGCGCAGCCGCCGGTCGGCGGCGTCTCCGAGGACGGCGTGCTGGTGGCAGTGGGTCTGGCCGGCGACGGGCCGGTCCAGGCGGGGCGGGGTCCAGTGGGGGGCGTACTCCTCCAGGGTCTCCGCGAAGGTGCGGACGGCCGCGGCGAGGCGGTGGGCTCGGGGGTCGTCGGGGAGGAGGGCGGGGAGGTCGGTGCGCAGGGCCGCCGCGCAGCTGGGTTCGAGGAGCAGCACGGGGTCGCGTACCTCCCCCAGGGTGTCGAGGGTGCGCAGCATGACCGTGCGGGCGCGGTCCAGGCGGCCGGTGGAGACGTACGTCAGCCCGCAGCACACCGGGCGGCGGGTGGGGACGGTGACGCCGAGGCCGGCCGCCTCCAGGACCCGGACGGCGGCGCGGCCGGCCTCGGGGGCGAGGTGTTCGGTGAAGGTGTCGGGCCACAGGGTCACGGTCACCGCCCCGACGCCACCGGGGCCCGCCGCGCCCGCCTCCCGCACCCCCCGCCCCGGAACCCCCCGCTCCCGCTCCCACCCCCGTGTGAACGGCACCCGTGCCAGGGGTGGCAGTTGCCGTTCGGGGGCCAGTCCGGGTACGCGCAGGGTGCGGCCGGCCGCGTTGACGAGGCGGGCCGCCCGCAGGGCGGAGATCAGGCGGAGCCAGGCCGGGAGGCCGCCGAGGGTGTAGTGGGCCAGGGGGCGCAGCCGGCCGGACCAGTGGCGGTGCAGGAACTCCGACTTGTACGCGGCCATGTCCACGCCCACCGGGCAGTCGCTGCGGCAGCCCTTGCAGCTCAGGCAGAGGTCCAGGGCCTCGGCGACCTCCGCCGAGCGCCACCCGTCGGTGACGATCTCCCCGGCCAGCATCTCGTGCAGCAGCCGGGCCCGGCCGCGCGTGGAGTGCCGTTCCTCTCCCGTGACCCGGTACGACGGGCACATCACCCCGGGTCCGCCGGGTTCGGCGGTCCGGCATTTGGCGACGCCGACGCAGCGTGCCACCTCCTCGCCCAGCGCGGCGCCCCGCGCCACCACCGCGAAGCGGAGGTTCTCGTCCAGCCGCGCCGGGCGGACCAGGATCCCGGGGTTCATGCCGCCCGCCGGGTCCCACACGTCCTTGTACGCGCCGAAGAGCTCCATGACCCGCGGCCCGTACATCCGCGGCAGCAGTTCCGCCCGGGCCTGTCCGTCGCCGTGCTCCCCCGACAGGGAGCCGCCGTGGGCGACGACCAAGTCGGCCAGTTCTCCGGAGAAGGAGCGGAAGCGGGCCACTCCTGCCGCGGACACCAGGTCGAAGTCGATGCGGACGTGGACGCAGCCCTCCCCGAAGTGCCCGTACGGGGTCCCGTGCAGCCCGTGCTGCGCCAGCAGGGCCCGGAAGTCGCGCAGGTAGGCGCCGAGCCGGGCCGGCGGGACCGCGCAGTCCTCCCACCCCGGCCAGCCCATGCCGCCGTCCGGGGTCCGGGTGGCCGTGCCGGCCGCGTCCTCGCGGATCCGCCACAGGGCGCGCTGCGCCGCCGGATCCGTCACCAGGGCCGCGTCGAGGGCGTCGGCCTCCCGCAGCAGGCGCCGGGCCGCTCCCTCGTCCGGCATCTCCACGAACAGCCAGGCCCCGC
This sequence comes from Streptomyces sp. NPDC029122, assembly GCF_055569445.1. NCBI lineage: Bacteria > Bacillati > Actinomycetota > Actinomycetes > Kitasatosporales > Streptomycetaceae > Streptomyces > Streptomyces sp. NPDC029122. The sequence goes on from NZ_JBVHWK010000018.1 coordinate 60,037, forward strand.
CCCTGGGGAGCCCGCGGGCGCCGCGCACCAGGTCCTCGGCCATGCCCTCGACGGTGAGCGGCCCGTGTCCGAGGAGTCCGGCGGCCGCGTCGGCCGCCGCGCTCTCGTCGGGGTAGCCGAGGACCGCGAGGACCGGCGCGGGCGGCGGCTCGACGAGGCGCACCACCGCCTCCGTGACCACGCCGAGGGTGCCCTCGCTGCCGCAGAAGGCCCGGGCGAGGCGGACGCCCCGTTCGGGGAGCAGCGCGTCGAGTCCGCCGTAGCCGGAGATCCGGCGGGAGAAGGAGCCGGCGGCGAGGCCGGTGCGGAGTACGGCGAGGTTGCCCTCGACCAGTTCCCGCAGTCCCGCCGGGGCCCCGTTCCAGCCGGTGCCGATCCGGTGGGCGGCGCCCCCGTAGCGGGTGACGCTCAGCTCCGCCACGTTGTCGGCGGTGGTGCCCCAGGCCACCGAGTGGGCCCCGCACGCGTTGTTGCCGATCATTCCGCCGAGGGTGCAGCGGGAGTGCGTGGACGGGTCGGGTCCGAAGGTCAGCCCGTACGGGCGGAGCGCGTCGCGCAGCCGGTCGAGGACCAGGCCGGGCTGGACGACGGCGGTGCGGGCGTCGCGGTCCACGGACACGAGGGCGTTCATGTGCCGGGTGAGGTCGAGCACCACGCCGACGCCCGTCGCCTGCCCGGCGATGGAGGTGCCGCCGCCGCGCGGTACGACGGGCACGCCGGCGTCGGCGCAGATCCGCAGGGCGGCCGCCACGTCCTCGGCGTCGCGCGGGGCGGCCACGCCGACCGGCACCCGCCGGTAGTTGGAGGCGTCCATGGTGGCGAGGGCCCGTGCGGCGGCGCCGAAGTCCACCTCCCCGCGCAGTTCGGCCCGCAAGGTCCGCTCGAGTTTCCCTGGAGACGTCACGCAGCACACCTTCCCACCCCCGTCCGTCTCACCGGGTGGACGCGGCTCCGACGCCCGGTCCGGGACCCGATACGCTCCGCTCGTGGCTGAGATCCAGATTCCCGCTGACATCAAGCCCGCCGACGGACGCTTCGGCGCGGGCCCCTCCAAGGTGCGGACAGAGGCGCTGGACGCCCTCGCCGCCACCGGTACCTCCCTGCTCGGCACCTCGCACCGCCAGGCCCCGGTCAAGAACCTGGTCGGCTCGGTGCGTCAGGGCCTCCGGGACCTCTTCTCCCTGCCCGAGGGCTACGAGGTGATCCTGGGCAACGGCGGCTCCACCGCCTTCTGGGACGTCGCGACCGCCGGTCTGATCGAGCGGAAGTCCCAGCACCTCACCTTCGGCGAGTTCTCGTCGAAGTTCGCCAAGGCCGCGAAGCTCGCGCCGTGGCTGGACGAGCCGTCCGTGATCTCCTCCGAGCCGGGCACGCACCCCGAGCCGGTCGCCGAGGCGGGCGTGGACGTGTACGCGTACACGCACAACGAGACCTCGACGGGTGTGGCGGCTCCGGTCCGGCGCGTGGCGGGCGCGGACGCCGGGTCCCTCGTCCTGGTGGACGCGACCTCGGGTGCCGGCGGTCTTCCGGTGGACATCACCGAGACGGACGTCTACTACTTCGCCCCGCAGAAGTCCTTCGCCTCGGAGGGCGGCCTGTGGCTGGCGGCGTTCTCCCCGGCCGCCCTGGAGCGTGCCGCGCGCGTGCACGCCTCGGGCCGGCACATCCCGGAGTTCTTCTCGCTGCCGACGGCGATCGACAACTCGCTGAAGAACCAGACGTACAACACCCCGGCGCTGTCCACGCTGTTCCTGCTGGACCAGCAGCTGCGGTGGATGAACTCCCAGGGCGGCCTGGAGTTCACGACCTCCCGTACGGCGGCCAGCGCGCGCAACCTGTACGGCTGGGCGGAGGCGTCGAAGTACGCCAGCCCCTTCGTCCAGGACGCCGACAAGCGCTCCGCGGTCATCGGCACGATCGACTTCTCCGACGACGTCGACGCGGCGGCGGTGGCGAAGGTGCTGCGCGCCAACGGCATCGTGGACACCGAGCCGTACCGCAAGCTGGGCCGCAACCAGCTGCGCGTCGCGATGTTCCCGGCGATCGACCCGGCGGACGTGCAGGCGCTGACCGCCTGCGTCGACTACGTGATCGAGCGGCTCTGACCTTCGATCGGTCCTGACCTTCGATCGGTCCTGACGTACGCGTGGAGCCCCCGGCGCCTTCCCGGCGCCGGGGGCTCCTGTGCCGGGGCCCGGCCGCGGGGCGCCGACGGGGCTCCGGCGTCGTCGTGTTCGCCCACCTCACGGGCGGGGGGCGGCCTCACACGCGGTACCTTCAGCACTCCAGAGGCAGCGGCAGCGTGGAGGCAGCGGCGTGAACGTGCGAGTGACGGCGGCCCAGAGCGGCGTGGACCCCTTCAGTACCGCCCGGCTGCGGCGCGGGGTGCTCGACGCGTGGGGTGCGGGCCCGGCCCGCTTCCGCGAGGACGCCAACGCCGAGGAGGACCTCGCGCTCGGCGGCTACCGGGACCGGCTGGTCGTCGAGCTGGCGCAGAACGCCGCCGACGCCGCGGCCCGCGCCGGGGTCCCCGGCCGGCTGCGCCTCACCCTGCACCCGGCCGGACCCGACGGCCCCGCCGTGCTGGCCGCCGCCAACACCGGTGCCCCGCTGGACGCGACGGGCGTGGAGTCGCTGAGCACCCTGCGCGCCTCCGCCAAGCGGGACGAGAGCCACGGCTCCGTCGGCCGCTTCGGCGTCGGCTTCGCCGCCGTACTGGCCGTCTCCGACGAGCCGGCGGTGCTCGGCCGCCACGGCGGCGTCCGCTGGTCCCTCGCCGAGGCCCGCGAGCTGGCCCGGGACGCCGCCAACGGCAGCCCCGGCCTCGGTGACGAACTCCGCCGCCGCGACGGCCACGTACCGCTGCTGCGGCTGCCGCTGCCGGCCGAGGGCACCGCCCCCGAGGGGTACGACACCGTCGTGGTCCTCCCGCTGCGCGACGCCGCCGCCGAGGACCTCACCGAACGCCTGCTGTCCGGCATCGACGACGCGCTGCTGCTGACCCTGCCCGGGCTGCGCGAGGTCGTCGTCGAGACCCCGTCCGGCGGGCACCGGGTGCTCTACCGGCGGATGGACGGCCCGTACACCGTCATCGAGGACTCCGCCTCCGGCACCCACCGCTGGCGCACCGTCCGCCACACCGGCCCCATCGAGCCGGCGCTGCTCGCGGACCGGCCCGTCGAGGAGCGGCTGCGGCCCGCCTGGACGGTCACCTGGGCCGCGCCCGTCGACGCCGACGGCGCACCCGTACGGCCCCGGACCGCGCCCGTGGTGCACGCCCCGACCCCCACCGACGAGCCCCTCGGCATCCCCGCGCTGCTCATCGCCTCCCTGCCGCTGGACACCACCCGCCGCCACCCCGCGCCCGGTCCGCTGACCGACTTCCTCGTGGAGCGCGCGGCCGACGCGTACGCCGAACTCCTCGCCGCATGGCAGCCGGTGAGCACCGGCCTGGTCGACCTGGTGCCCGGCCCGCTCGGCAGCGGCCCGCTCGACGGCGCCCTGCGCGCTGCCGTGCTCGAGCGGCTGCCCCGCACCGCCTTCCTCGCCCCGGCCGCGCCCAGCGAGGAGCTGCCGGCGCTGCGTCCCTTCGAGGCCGAGGTGGTGGAGGGCGCGGGCGCCGACACGGTACGGGTCCTCGCGGAGGTCCTCCCGACGCTGCTGCCCGCCGGGCTGGAGCGGCGCCCCGAGCTGCGCGCCCTGGGCGTGGGCCGGCTCCCGCTCGGTGACGCCATCGAGCGGATCGCGGGCATCGAGCGCACCCCGGACTGGTGGCACCGCCTGTACGACACCCTGGCCGGGGTGGACCCCGACCGGCTGTCGGGCCTGCCCGTGCCGCTCGCCGACGGCCGCACCGCCATCGGCCCGCGTCACGTGCTGCTGCCCGGCCCGGACACCCCGGCGGAGCTGGCCCGGCTGGGCCTGAAGGTGGCCCACCCGGATGCCGCGCACCCGCTGCTGGAGAAGCTGGGCGCGCTTCCGGCCACCGCGCGCGCCGTGCTGTCGACCCCGCAGGTCCGTGCCGCCGTGGCCGCCTCCCTGGACGCGGGCGAGGTCTGGGACGAGGACGCGCCGGACCCGGACGAGCTCGCCGACACCGTCCTGACGCTGGTCCGGGCCGCCGGGCTGGCCCCCGGCGAGGAGCCCTGGCTGGGCGCGCTGGCCCTGCCGGACGAGGACGGGGAGCTCACCCCGGCCGGGGAACTGCTGCTCGCCGGGAGTCCGCTGGCGTCGGTGCTGCGGGAGGACGAGGTCCCGTACCTGGACGCCGGGTTCGCCGCCCGCTGGGACGCGGACACGCTGGCCGCGTGCGGGGTGCTGACGGCGTTCCAGCTGGTCCGCGCCACGGACGTGGTCCTCGACCCGGACGAACTGGAGCCCCGCGAGGGCGACTTCGCCGAGCCCGACGACGCGGGACTGCTGGACGCGGTCGACGTGTGGTGCGAGGACCTGCTCGACCAGTTGCCGGACACCCCGGTGCCGCCGGTGGCCACCGAGCTGATCGCCGTCCGGGACCTGGACCTCGTCGACGACGACCGCTGGCCGCAGGCCCTGGCGATGCTGGCGCAGCCGCCGCTGCGCGACGCCCTGACCCAGCCGGTGCGGATCCTGCTCCCGGACGGCACGACCCGGTCGGTGCGCCCGTACACCGCCTGGTGGCTGCGTGACCACCCGGTGCTCGACGGCCGCCGTCCCGCCGGGCTGCGGGCGGCCGGCGGCGACCCGCTGCTGGCGGGCCTGTACACCCCGGCGGACGCGACGGGCTTCGAGGACGAGCAGGTCCTGCGGGCCCTGGGCGTACGGACCTCCGTGCACGCCCTGCTGGAGGAGCCCGGCGGCGCGGCCGAGCTGCTGGCGCGGCTCGCGGACCCGGAGCGCGAGGTGTCGGGGCAGCAGCTGCACGGCCTGTACGGGGCGCTGGCCGACCTGGACCCGGAGCACGTCACCCTGCCGGACGAGCTGCGGGCGGTGGTGGACGGCGAGGTGGTCGTGGTGGACGCGGCCGAGGCGGTCGTCGCCGACGCCCCCGACCTCCTCCCGCTGACCGGGGGCCTGCCGCTGCTGCCGGTGTCCCCGGCGCGCGCCGCCGACCTGGCGGACCTCCTCCAGGTGCGCCGCCTGTCGGAGACGGTCCCGGCGGAGGTGAGCACGCCGGGCGAGGAGCACGAGGTGCCGGATGCGGTGCGGGTCCTGCTGGGCCCGTCGGCGCCGGTGACGTACGTGGAGCACGAGGAGCTGGTGGCGGGCGGTACGGAGCTGGACTGGCGGCTCACCCCGGACGGCGTCCTGCACGCGGCGACCCTGGAGGGCGTGGCGGCGGGCCTGGCCTGGGCGGCGGGCCAGTGGCCGCGCCGCTTCGAGGTGGCGGCCCTGCTGGAGGATCCGTCCCGCACGGCGGAACTCGCGCGGGACAGGTGGTTCGACTAGACGGGTTCGATCCGGATGCGGTGGTCTCCGAGCAGGCGCTTCATGTCGTCCAGGTCGGACGTGAGGACATTGACGAGGTGGCCCCGCCGGGATGCGACGACGGCGATCGACGCCAGTACCGCGTCGATCGCGTACTTGTGGCCGTACAGGCCGGCTTGCTTCAGAAGTGAGCGGGCCGTCGCGATGATCTCGTCATCGGTGTGCACGATGTCCACGCTCGACAGGAACCAGCCCCACGTCTCCTTGCGAACGCCGGCCCGGGGGTCCCAGGCTTCCAGGGTCGTGAGGGACGAGGTGACCACTCGCATTTCGCGGTTGGGGGCTCGCCGGATCACGCCTCGTACCTCGCGGTCGCCGCGCACGGCCTTGGACAGCGCTTCCGAGTCGAGGACCAAGGTCCGCGGCTTGAGGAGCGGTCCCGCGGGTGCGTTACGCGGCGTCACGCGGCTGCCTTGCCCGCGAGCGGGTCTGCCTCCTCTTCGGGTCTGCCTTCGTGCCAGGCGTCCATGGCGTCGAGACGGGCGTCCGCAGCGCGGAGCTCCTCGTCGGTCAGCGGCCCGTACTCCTCGTCGAGGAGATCCGACAGCTCTCGCAGCTTGTCCATCGCCACCCTGTGCTCCACGGCCGCGGTGACGTACGCGGAGACTCCGCGGTCGTCCACGGTCGCCTTGATGTACTCCAGCACCTCGTCGGGCAAGGTGATGGTGACCTTCTTGGTTGCCATATTCCAACTATGGACACCTCGGGAGGCCGCTGTCATCACCCGGAAGGGTCAATCCGCCGCCCGCCCCCCTACGCCGGGAACCGCCGGTCCACCCAGCGGAAGGCGAACTCGATCAGCGCGGCGGCCGCCGCCGCGACCGCCACCGCGATCCACGGCATGGTCACGCCCTCCAGCTTGAGCTGGAAGAACTCCTGGAGCCACGGCACGACGAGGACGACGAGGAAGGCCGCTCCCATCGCGCCGACCAGGGCCGCCCGCCACCACGTGTACGGGCGGGCGATGATCGCCAGGACCCACATCGAGGTCAGGAACAGGGCCAGCGTCGCCGCGCTGGTCTCGGCCTTGAGGGCGTCCGGGCCGCTGTAGTGGGCGCGGGCGATCACGTACGTGAGGAAGGTGGCCACGGCGGCGATGGCGCCGCCGGGGATCGCGTAGCGCATCACCCGCTTCACGAAGTGCGGCTTCGCGCGCTCCTTGTTCGGGGCGAGGGCCAGGAAGAAGGCCGGGATGCCGATGGTGAGGGTGGACAGCAGGGTGAGGTGGCGCGGCAGGAAGGGGTACTCGACCTGCGAGCAGACCACGAGGATCGCCAGCAGCACCGAGTAGACCGTCTTGGTCAGGAAGAGGGTCGCGACCCGGGTGATGTTGCCGATGACCCGCCTCCCCTCGGCGACCACCGAGGGGAGGGTGGCGAAGCTGTTGTCGAGCAGCACGATCTGGGCCACGGCCCGGGTCGCCTCCGAGCCCGAGCCCATGCTCACGCCGATGTCGGCGTCCTTGAGGGCGAGGACGTCGTTGACGCCGTCGCCGGTCATGGCGACGGTGTGGCCGTGGGACTGGAGGGCGCCGACCATGTCCCGCTTCTGCTGCGGGGTGACGCGGCCGAAGACCGAGTTCCCGTCGAGGGCCTCGGCCATCTCGGTCCGTTCGGCGGGCAGCTCGCGGGCGTCGACGGTGTTCTGCGCGCCGGGCAGGCCGAGCTTGCCGGCGACCGCGCCGACGGAGACGGCGTTGTCACCGGAGATGACCTTCGCCTTGACCTTCTGGTCCTCGAAGTAGCGCAGGGTGTCGGCGGCGTCGGGGCGCAGCCGCTGTTCCAGGACGACGAGGGCGGTGGGCCGCACACCGGTGGTGACGGCGGGGTCGTCGAGCTCGCGCTCGGAGCGGGCCAGCAGCAGGACCCGCAGTCCCTGTTCGTTGAGGCCGTCGATCTCGTCGAGCGCCGGGTCCCCGGCGGGCAGGAGCACGTCGGGGGCGCCGAGCAGCCAGGTGTTGTTCTCGCCGTCGCCCTCGCTGAAGCTGGCGCCGCTGTACTTGCGGGCCGAGGAGAAGGGCAGGGACTCCGTGCAGCGCCATTCGGCGCTGTCGGGGTAGGCGTCGATGACGGCCTGGAGGCTGGCGTTGGGGCGGGGGTCGGATTCGCCGAGGGCGCCGAGGACCTTCTTGACGTACTCCGGTTCCGCGCCGCCGAGCGGCCGCAGCTCGGTGACGTCCATGCCGCCCTCGGTGAGGGTGCCGGTCTTGTCGAGGCAGACGACGTCGACGCGGGCGAGGCCCTCGATGGCGGGCAGCTCCTGGACGAGGCACTGTTTGCGGCCGAGCCGGATGACGCCGATGGCGAAGGCGACGGAGGTGAGGAGGACGAGCCCCTCGGGGATCATCGGGACGATGCCGCCGACGGTGCGGGCGATGGAGTCCTTGAGGTTGGAGTCCTTGACGACGAGCTGGCTGATGATCAGGCCGATGGAGGTCGGGATCATCATCCAGGTGACGTACTTGAGGATGGTGGAGATCCCGGAGCGCAGCTCGGAGTGGACGAGCGTGAAGCGCGAGGCCTCTTCGGCCAGCTGGGCGGCGTAGGCCTCGCGGCCGACCTTGGTGGCGGTGAAGGCGCCGCCGCCGGCCACCACGAAGGAGCCGGACATGACCTGGTCGCCGGGCTTCTTCAGGACGGGGTCGGCCTCGCCGGTGAGGAGGGATTCGTCGATCTCCAGCCCGTCGGCCTCGCCGACGGCGCCGTCGACGACGACCTTGTCGCCGGGGCCGAGTTCGATGACGTCGTCGAGGACGATCTCGGAGGTGGAGACCTCGGCGGTGGTGCCGTCGCGGCGCACGCTCGGTTTGGCCTCGCCGATGACGGCGAGGCTGTCGAGGGTCTTCTTGGCGCGCAGTTCCTGGATGATGCCGATGCCGGTGTTCGCGATGATCACGAAGCCGAAGAGGCTGTCCTGGATGGGCGCGACGATCAGCATGATCACCCACAGGATGCCGATGATGGCGTTGAAGCGGGTGAAGACGTTGGCCCGGACGATGTCGGCGGTGGAGCGGGAGGAGCGGACGGGGACGTCGTTGACGTCGCCGCGCGCTACGCGTTCGGCCACTTCGGCGGTGGTGAGGCCGCCCGGCCTGAACCGGGGGGCGGGGGGTTTCACCGGGTGTACGGGGTCGAGCTCGGCTCCCGCGTCGATGGCGGCGCCGCCGGCCCGTTCCGGCCCGTCGTGGTCGATCCTCGCCCGCTGCGTCATGCTTTCGACGGTAAAGGCGGTTCGAACGCTTCACCCGCCGAGCGGGCGGAAGATCCGACTTCAGGATGACCCGGATCGTCCCGTGGTCGGCCCCCGTTGGCCGGCCCGCAGTCGGCCCCCGCAGTCGGCCCGTGGCCGGCCCGTCAGGCGCCGTTTCCCGGCCGCGCCGCGGGTCCGGCCTCCCCGGGCCCGCCGGGCCCGGCGGCACCGTCCGCACGCCGGGCTCCGGGCGCCGCGTCCGCCCCGCCGTCGGCGCGGGCGGCCCGCTCCGCCGCGTGGGCGCGGAGCGCGGCGTCGCGGCCGCGCACGTACCAGATCCCGATCAGGCCGAGGCCGCCGCCGGCGGCGCAGGTCCACACCCACCACAGCAGGTCGCGGTCGGCGAACCACCCGTAGAAGGGCAGCTGGACGAGGAACAGGGCGAACCAGAGGATCGTGCCGCCGGTGATGGTGGCGACAACCGGGCCCTCCAGGGGCTCGGGCGCCTCGTGCTTCGCAGTCCACTTCGCCATGGCGCCCAGTCTAGGTGGCGCGTTTTGGGGTCTACGCGCGGAGATGGACTGGGCTTCGTTCATGTGTTCATACTGAAACGGTTTGTCTGCGACCGGATTCGTTCGTATGAACCGCCCAATAGAGAACCGTTTGAGGACCGCATGAGCACCTCGGCACCCGCCGCGGCCCCCACCACCGGCCTGGACCGGTACTTCAAGATCTCCGAGCGCGGCTCGACCGTCGCACGCGAGGTCCGGGGCGGCTTCGCCACCTTCTTCGCGATGGCCTACATCATCGTGCTGAACCCGATCATCCTGGGCAGCGCGAAGGACATGTACGGGCACCAGCTCGACGGCGGCCAGCTCGTCACCGCCACCGTCCTGACGGCCGCCTTCTCCACCCTCCTCATGGGTGTGATCGGCAACGTCCCGATCGCACTGGCGGCCGGCCTCGGCGTCAACACCGTCGTGGCCCTCCAGCTCGCCCCGCGCATGAGCTGGCCCGACGCCATGGGCATGGTCGTACTGGCCGGCTTCGTGGTGATGCTGCTGGTCGCCACCGGCCTGCGCGAGCGGGTGATGAACGCCGTCCCGCTGGGCCTGCGCAAGGGCATCGCCATCGGCATCGGCCTCTTCATCATGCTGATCGGCCTCGTCGACTCCGGCTTCGTCACCCGCATCCCGGACGCCGCGCACACCACGGTCCCGCTCCAGCTCGGCGGCAACGGCCACCTGCACGGCTGGCCGGTCCTGGTCTTCGTGATCGGCGTGCTGCTCACGCTCGCCCTGCTGATCCGCAAGACGCCCGGCGCCATCCTGATCTCGATCGTGGTCATGACCGTGATCGCGGTCGTCGTGCAGCTGGTCGCCGACCTCCCCGACCTGGCCTGGGGCCTGACCGTGCCGCAGTGGCCGGGCAACCCGGTGGCCGCACCCGACTTCGGGCTCGTCGGACAGGTCAGCCTCTTCGGCGGCTTCGGGAAGGTCGGCCTGCTCACGGGCATCCTGTTCGTCTTCACCGTGCTGCTGTCCTGCTTCTTCGACGCGATGGGCACCATCCTCGGCGTCGGCGACGAGGCCAAGCTGACGAAGCCGGACGGCACCTTCCCCGGCATCAACCGGGTCCTGCTGGTCGACGGCCTGGCCGTCGCCTCCGGCGGCGCGACCTCCTCCTCCGCCACCACCTGCTTCGTGGAGTCCACGGCGGGCGTCGGCGAGGGCGCCCGCACGGGCCTGGCCAACGTGGTGACCGGCGGCCTCTTCACCGTCTCGCTCTTCCTGACCCCGCTCGCCACGATGGTCCCCTCACAGGCCGCCACCCCCGCCCTCGTGGCGGTCGGCTTCCTGATCCTGGCGGGCTCGGTCCGGGACATCGACTGGAGCGACTTCACCATCGCCGTCCCGGCATTCATGGCCATGGTGATGATGCCGTTCACCTACTCGATCACCAACGGCATCGGCATCGGCTTCGTCAGCTTCTGCGTGCTGCGCCTGGCCACGGGCCGCGGCCGCGAGGTCCCGGCCGCCATGTACGCCGTCTCGGCGGTCTTCGTCTTCTACTACGCGATGCCCGCCCTCGGCCTCACGTAAGGCCGTAGAACTTCTCCGTCTCGTCGACGGCGGCCTTGAACCGCTCGTCGAAGTCATCGCGAATGAGCGTCCGGACGACATAGTCCTGGACGCTCATTCCGCGTTTGGCGGCATGGTGCCGGAGCCGGTCCAGCAGCTCCCCGTCTATGCGCATGCTCAGCACATGTGTCCCCATGCCCGAAAGAGTCGGGCCAGACCGTGCGGACGCGAGTCACTTTCCGCCACCCTCTCACCCGTATGAGTGAGGGGGCGGGATCCCTCACACCGTTTTTCCTTAGACAGAGTAATGAGTTATTCTAAATACATGCATGACCTCTCCCATGGCGACGACGCCGCCGCCGTGAACGATCTGCGCTCCGCCGTGATGCGGCTGGGCCGGCGCCTGAAGCACCAGCGCGTCGACGAATCGCTCAGCCCGACCGAGATGTCGGTGCTCGGCACCCTCGCCCGCTGCGGCCACGCCACCCCCGGTGAGCTGGCCCGGCGCGAACACGTCCAGCCCCCGTCGATGACACGCATCGTCGCGCTGCTGGAAGCCAAGGGACTGGTCACGCTGGAGCCGCACCCCGAGGACCGCCGCCAGAAGGTGGTCCGCCAGACCCAGGAGGCCGAGGCGATGCTCGAAGAGAGCCGTCGCAAGCGCAACGCCTTCCTGGCCGGGCTCGCGGCCGAGCTCACCGAGGACGAATGGGCCAAGCTCCGCGCGGCCGCACCCGTCCTGGAGAAGCTCGCCCACCTATAGGAACGACGCCAGGAGGCGACCGCTTTTGAGTACGGGAACCGGAGCAGACTCCGCACCCGGCCATACATCCACCACTACGCGCACCCCGGGCGGCCGCCCGGGGACACCCCCCGGCGGCGGCCGGGGAACGTTCAGCTCGCTGAAAGTCCGCAACTACCGGCTCTTCGCCACCGGCCAGATCGTCTCGAACACCGGCACCTGGATGCAGCGCATCGCGCAGGACTGGCTGGTCCTCTCCCTGACCGGCTCCGCCTCGGCCGTCGGCATCACCATCGCCCTGCAGTTCCTGCCGATGCTGCTGTTCGGGCTCTACGGAGGCGTACTCGCCGACCGGCTGCCCAAGCGGCCGCTGCTGCTCCTCACCCAGAGCGCGATGGGCCTCACCGGCGTCGCACTCGCCGCGCTGACCCTGGCCGGACACGTCCAGGTGTGGCACGTCTACCTCGCGGCCTTCCTGACCGGCCTGGTCACCGTCGTGGACAACCCGGCCCGGCAGACGTTCGTCTCCGAGATGGTCGGACCCGAGCAGCTCGCCAACGCCGTCAGCCTGAACTCGGCGAACTTCCAGTCCGCGCGGCTGGTCGGCCCGGCGATCGCCGGCGTGCTCATCACCGCCGTCGGCTCCGGCTGGGCCTTCCTGCTGAACGGCCTGTCCTTCGCCGCACCCCTCGCGGGCCTGCTGCTGATGCGCACCCACGAACTGCGCCCCGTCACTCCGCAGCCGCGCGCCAAGGGACAGCTGCGCGAAGGCCTGCGGTACGTCGCGGGCCGGCCCGAGCTGGTCTGGCCGATCGTGCTCGTCGGATTCATCGGCACCTTCGGGTTCAACTTCCCGATCTGGCTGTCGGCCTTCGTCGACGACGTCTTCCACGGGGACGCGGGCACGTACGGGCTGTTCAACACCCTCATCGCGGCCGGCTCCCTCGCCGGTGCCCTGCTGGCGGCCCGCCGGGGACCCTCCCGGCTGCGGCTGCTGGTGACGGCGGCGGTGCTGTTCTCGGTGCTGCTCCTGGTCACCGCGTTCGCGCCCGGCTTCTGGCTGTTCGCGGCGCTCCTGGTGCCGATCGGGATGTTCGGCCTGACCGTCAACGTCGTGGCGAACTCCAGCGTCCAGACGGCCACCGGCCCCGAGATGCGGGGCCGGGTGATGGCCCTGTACATGATGGTCTTCACCGGCGGCACGCCCGTCGGCGCCCCGCTGGTGGGATGGATCACGGACACCTACGGAGCCCGCCTCGGCATGGCCTCCGGCGGCCTGATCTCCCTCGTGGCGGCGGTCGGCGTCGCGGTGGTCCTCTCCCGCGTGGGCAACCTCCGCCTGAGCGTGAACCGCCGCGGCATCGCCTTCGTCCCGTCCCCCCGCCGCGAGCTGGCCACCGCCGCCTGAGCCGCGGCCGGGCGGACCGGCACCCCGGGGCCGCCCGGCGGGGAAGCGGGGGCGGACGGCGGGGCCGCCCCCTCCCCGCCGCACGCCGTTCCGCGCGGGCCCCGCGCCGGGCCGGCGAACCGGGCCGGGGGCCGCCGGGACCCGGAGGCGTGCGCCGCCGCGCCGGGCGGTGCGGGGGCCGCGCCGGGGATAGGGTCGCGGGCGTGAGACTGTTCGCCGCCGTACTGCCCCCCGCGGGCGCCGCCGCGGAACTGCGCGCCGCGCTCGCGGACGTGCCGCACCCCGAGGGGCTGCGGTGGACCGGCGAGGCGGCCTGGCACTTCACGCTCGCCTTCATGGGCGAGGTCCCCGACCCGCTCCTCCCCGACCTGTACGCCCGCCTCGCCCGCGCGGCCCACCGCAGCGCCCCCTTCCCGCTCCGCCTCCACGGCATCGGCCACTTCGGCGACCGCGCCCTGTGGACCGGCGCCGCCGGCGGGCTCGACGCGCTGCGGCTGCTCGCCGAGCGGGCCCACGCCGCCGCCCGCCGCGCCGGGGTCCCCATGGAGGGCCACCGCCCCTACACCCCGCACCTCACCCTCGCGCGCGGCCGCCACGGCGCCGACCTGCGGCCCTGCCTCGACGCCCTCGCCGACTTCGAGGGCACCCCCTGGCAGGTCGACACCCTCAGCCTGGTCCGCAGCAACCTCCCCGCCGCCGGGGTCCCCGGCGAGCAGCCCCGCTACGAGGTCGTCCAGGCCTGGCCCCTCTCCGGCTGAGACCGGGGGCGGGCCGACCCGGCGTTCGGGCACGGTTCATCCCCCGGCAGCCCGCACTTCGGGGCGCGGAATCCGGATTCCGGTGAAACAGAAGCAGTAGAGGCGATCCCGGCATGCTCCGGACACGTATCCGGCAAGCCGCCCGCTGACGCACGCACGCACCGCACCACCGGTCGCCCCCGCCACCACCCCGCGGGGCGGCCCGGAGTCCCTCCGGCCACCCTCGAAGGAGTCCCCGTGCCGTTCACCGAGCCGACCACGGCCCCGCACACGACGACCGCGCCCGCCACCCCCGCGCGCGTCGCCACCCGCCGCAGGCTGCTGATGTGCCGACCCCGGCACTACGACGTCACGTACTCGATCAATCCCTGGATGCACCCGGAGCACAGCACCGACCCCGCCCTCGCCGTCCGCCAGTGGGAGCGGCTGCGCGACCTGTACCGCGAACTGGGCCACTCCGTCGAGGAGATCGACCCCGTCGAGGGCCTGCCCGACATGGTGTTCGCCGCGAACGGCGCCACCGTCGTCGACGGCAAGGTCTACGGCGCGCGGTTCCGGCACGCGCAGCGCACCGCCGAAGGACCGGCGTACCTGGACTGGTTCCAGCGCCGCGGCTACCGCGAGGTGCTGTGGCCCGAGTACGTCAACGAGGGCGAGGGCGACTTCCTCACCGTCGGCCGCCGGCTGCTCGCCGGCACCGGCTTCCGCACCGACCCGCGCTCGCACGCCGAGGCCCAGGAGTTCTTCGGCCTGCCGGTGACGAGCCTGACGCTCGTCGACCCGGAGTACTACCACCTGGACACGGCCCTGGCCGTGCTCTCCGACGACGAGGTCATGTACTACCCGGCCGCCTTCTCCGAGGGCAGCCGGGCCGTGCTCCGCACGATGTTCCCCGACGCGATCCTCGCCACCGCCGAGGACGCCGCGGTCTTCGGGCTGAACGCCTTCTCCGACGGCCGCCACGTGCTGCTGCCGGAGGCGGCGACCGGCCTGACGGCCCAGCTCAGCGCGCACGGCTTCGAGCCGGTGGGGGTCGGGCTCTCCGAACTCCTGAAGGCGGGCGGCAGCGTGAAGTGCTGCACCCTGGAGCTGCGCGACCGCTGAGTCACCACCGACGTAGTTTCCGGAAAGGACCGTTGTGACCTCTGCGACCGCGATCGCGGACAGCCACGCCCGCCTGCTCCGCCTCCTGGCCGACGCGGGAGCCGACTACCGGCTGCTGCGCCACTCCCCGGAGGGGCGTACCGAACTCGCCAGCCTGATCCGCGGCCACAGCCTGGAACAGGCCGCCAAGTGCCTGGTCATCAGGGTCGCGCTGGGACGCAAACAGCGCCGCTACGTGATCGCCGTCGTGCCGGGCCACTGCCGAGTGGACCTGGAGGCGGTACGGGACGAGTACGGCGGCACGAACGCCTCCTTCGCCGTCCGCGAGGTCGCCGAGGAGCTGACGGGCTGCGTCAGCGGTTCGATCATGCCGGTGAGCTTCGACGCGGCCGTGGAGGTGGTCGTCGACCCGGCGCTGCTGGAGCACGAGGAGATCTGGTTCAACGCGGGCCGCCTCGACGTGTCGGTGGCGCTGCGCACCACCGGCTACCGGGCGCTGGTACGGCCGAGGACGGCCCGGATCAGCGAGGAGCCGGCGCTGGTCTAGGCGGGTCTAGGCGTCCTTCTCCTGGCGGCGGGTGAGGGTGACGTACAGGTACTCGTCGAGGAGCTTGGCCAGGCTGATGCCCGGCCGGCCCAGGTCGGCGGTGAGTACGTCCTCCTCCAGCCCGCTCGCCGCCAGCGCGGCCCTGGCCCAGGCCCGGCCGGTGCGCAGGTGCCGGCCGAAGGCCCGCTCGTCGCGGGCGCCGTGCAGCTGGACGGCGATGGCCTCGTCCCACGGCATCACCGTGCGCGGCCGCATCGCGAACAGGGCCTTGGCGGCGGCCGTCGGCCCGAGGGTGCGGCGGCCCGCCGGCAGGGCGGCCAGTTCCCCGTACGCGGCGGCGAGCACGCCGATCTCCCGGTCGGTCAGGGCCGCGAGCGGGGCGTCGGGCAGCACGTGCTGGGCCCACCAGGCGTCGAGCCCGGCGCCCAGCGGGTCGGGCTCGCCCTCGCGCGGGTAGCGGATGCGGCAGCCCCAGGCGTTGAGCCAGCGGTGCAGGGCGGTGCGGTGCGCGGCTTCGGAGAGGTCGATGCCGGGTGCCGTGGCCGCCAGCAGGGTCTGCCGGCTGCGGTCCGCCCGGTAGCCGGCGAACACCGCGGCGGCGGCCCGCAGCCGGTCGAGTCCGGGCGCGGCCGGCAGGGCGTCCTGGTGCGCGCGGGCCACCTTGGCCGGTACGCACGTCCGCCAGGCGTCGGTGACGAGCTCGCCGAGTTCCCCGGCGTCGAGGGCGGCCATGCGGGCGTGCACCCAGTGGTAGCGCATGTCGCCCGCGCCGGGCAGGGAGAACTTCTCCGGTTCGGAGGCGACGAGCGCGGCCCGCTCCTCCTTGGGGAAGGCGAAGCCCAGTTCGGTCCCGTCCCGGGACAGGGCGAGGTAGACGATCCGGCCGATGCGGAACTTCACCCGGTCGCGGATGAGGTGCTCCTCAGTGCGCGGCAGGGCGAGCGCGAGGCGCCGTACGTCTTCGACGGTGACCATGACGGAAGTCTCGCAGCCCCCGGCGGGGGGCGGGGGCGGGAGGGCGTTAGTCTCGACGGGTGGACCCGAAGACCAGGAACCGTGTCATGGCCGGTGTGCTCGTGTTGATGTTCGTCGTCGTGGCGGTGGCGGCCGCGGTGGGTCAGTAGCCCGTACACCCGCCGCCCCGCGCACGCCCGTACCCGCCCGCCCCGTCCGCGCTCGCAGCGCGGGCGGGGCGGTGCCCGTCGGGGGCGCGGCGGTTACCGGGCGAAGGCCTCCGGGGCGGGCCCCGGTCCCGGGAAGATCTCGTCGAGGGAGCGCGGCAGCTCCTCGGACAGCTCCAGTTCCAGCGCGCAGGGCGCTTTCGAGCTGCCCGGCGGTGCGCGGGCCGGCGATGGGGCCGGTGACGCCGGGCCGGGTCAGCAGCCAGGCCAGCGCCGTCTCGCCGGGCTCCGGGCCGTGCTTGTCGAGGAGGTCCTCGTACGCCTGGATCTGCGCCCGTACCGCGGTGTTGGCCAGGGCGTCCGCGGAGCGCCCGGAGGCGCGGCGGCCTGCCAGATCTCCTCGAAGGGGGTCCGCCGGTCGACGTGGTGGAACCGGTAGACGTCGATGTGGTCCGTGCCGAGGCGCTTCAGGCCGGCCTCCACCGCACGGCGGATGTCGAGGCTTGTGGGCACAGCCCGTGCGGTGGCGCCGATGGAGCCCCGATTTCCCGGCGTCTTACGCCCGTCACGTAGCTTCTTGACCCTCACACCGTGTCAGGCGGTCAGCTCGGAGACATCATGTTCACCATCGGAGACTTCGCCCGGCATGGCCGCGTCTCGGTCCGGATGCTGCGTCATTACGACGCCACCGGACTCCTGCGCCCGGCACACGTCGACCCCGCCAGCGGCTACCGCCATTACACTGCTGCCCAGCTCGCCCGCCTCAACCGGATCATCGCGCTCAAGGACCTCGGATTCACTCTCCAGCAGGTCCAGGACATCGTGGACGAGAGGGTCAGCCTGGAGGAACTGCGCGGCATGCTGCGGCTGCGGCGGGCCGAACTGGAGACCGCGGTGGCTGCCGCGGGAGCACGGCTGGTCCAGGTCGAGGCGAGGCTCCGAGCGATCGAGAGCGAGGGGCACATGCCCACGAACGACGTCGTCATCAAGAGCGTCCCCACGGTCCGGGTGGCGGAGCTGACCGCAATCGCCGCGAGTTTCGAGCCCGAGGACATCGGCCCGGTCATCGGGCCGCTCTACGACGAGCTGTTCCGGCGCCTGGGATCGGCGGGTATCACCCCCACGGGCCCCGGCATCGCGTACTACGAGGACGCCCCGGAGGGCGGTGGCAGGATCAGCGTCCACGCCGCCGTCCAGGTCTCCGCTCCTCTCCAGGACGACACCTTCCGGATCCTTGACCTGCCGCCCCTCGGCCAGGCAGCGACCATCGTGCACCGCGGCTCGATGGACACCGTGCTCCCCACCGCCCAGGCCCTGGCCCGCTGGATCGAAGCCAACGGTTACCGGTCGACCGGATACCCCCGCGAGATCAACCTGGAGTGCCCGGAAAATCGTGACGACTGGGTGACGGAACTGCAGGCACCGGTAACCCGGGCCTGATCAATCACGGCAAGCCGAGAAGGGCCGGGAAGTGCGAGCCGTTTCGCTCGTACCGGACGGTGAGGCGGCGGCAGCCGAACAGCCGGGTGATCGACCGCTCGATCTTCACCGGTGCCGGCCGAGTGGTCGGCTCTTGCTTGGAGTGGGCTCGAAGCAGTTGGCTTGTGCCTCATGAAGTACACCCAGCTCGGACGCACCGGACTCAAGGTCAGCCGACTCGTCCTCGGCACGATGAACTTCGGCCCGCAGACAGACGAACCGACAAGTCACGGCATCCTGGATGCCGCGCTCGACGCAGGTCTGAACTTCGTGGACACGGCCAACGTGTATGGGTGGGGTGAGAACAAGGGCCGTACGGAGGAGATCATCGGTTCTTGGTTCGCCAAGGGCGACGGCCGCCGTGACAAGACCGTCCTCGCCACCAAGGTCTACGGGAACATGGGCCTCGACGGCGAGGCCTGGCCCAACCACGACAAGCTCTCCGCGCTCAACATCCGCCGTGCTGTCGAGGCCAGCCTGAAGCGCCTCGGCACGGACTACATCGACGTGTACCAGTTCCACCACGTCGACCGGCAGACCCCCTTCGAGGAGATCTGGCAGGCCGTCGAGGTCCTGGTCCAGCAGGGCAAGATCCTCTACGCGGGTTCCTCCAACTTCCCCGGCTACAAGATCGCCCAGGCCAACGAGACGGCCGCCCGGCGCGGCACGCTCGGCCTCGTCAGCGAGCAGTGCCTCTACAACCTCTTCGAGCGGCGCGCCGAGATGGAGGTCATCCCGGCGGCCCGGGAGTACGGCCTCGGTGTCATCCCCTGGTCGCCCCTCCACGGCGGCCTCCTCGGCGGCGTCCTCAAGAAGGAGACCGAAGGCAAGCGCCGCACGGAGGGCCGCGCAGCGGAGACCCTCGCCGACCCGGTGGTCCGGGCGCGCCTCCAGGCGTACGAGGACCTGCTCGACAAGCACGGCCTCGCCCCCGGCGAGGTCGGTCTGGCCTGGCTCCTCACCCGCCCGGGTGTCACGGGCCCGATCGTCGGCCCCCGCACGCCCGAGCAGCTGGCGGGCGCGCTCAGCGCCCTGGAGCTGGAGCTGGGCGACGAGGTCCTGTCCGCCCTGGACGAGATCTTCCCCGGCCCCGGGCCGTCACCGGAAGCCTTTGCCTGGTGATCGAGTAGGGCCTGGTGAGCACGGCCGTCGCCCGCTCCAGTGGGGCGGCGGCCACAGCGCCGTACCGGCGTCAGACGCTTGGAGTGCGCTCCAGGCAAGACCCCTTCCCGGGAGGGGAGTTACGCGTCCGGCGCGGGGCGGTAGGGGTCGCCGATGCCCCAGGCCTGGTGCAGGACGGCCGCGAACTCGCCCGCGAGGCGGTGCTCGCCCGAGGCGTTGGGGTGCGTGCCGTCGTAGGTGTCGCGGTGGATGTCGTACGCCTCCGGGCGCGCGGCCAGCAGGATCGGCGAGGCGTCGGTGGTGAGGTCGGCGACCGCCTTCGCGAGCAGCTCGTTGAACCGGGCGACCTCCGCCGCGAAGGGGGCGTCCTCCTCGGCCCGGACGTTGGGGATCACCGGCAGGAAGACCATCCGGACCGCGGGGCGGGCCTCCCGGGCGGCCGCGACGAAGCGGCGGACGTTGTCGGCGGTCTGGTCGGCCCGGGTGTAGAAGCCGAGGTCGATCAGGCCGAGGGAGACGAGCAGGACGTCGGCACGGGCGTCCCCGGCGGCGGGCCCGATGAGCGGGGCCATGTGCTGCCAGCCCTCGCCCCAGCCCGCGAGGTGCCGGCGGGCGGGCTCGGGGAAGTCTTCGGCGGCGTAGCCGGAGCCGGTGCCGGCCTCGGTGCCGTACAGCCCGGTGCGCGGGCCGACGATCTCGAAGGAGCCCTCGCCGAGGGTGGCGCCGAGGTGCTGCCACATCCGGTAGCGCCAGGTGTAGTCGCCGGCGCGTCCGATGGTCATGGAGTCGCCGACGAACATGAAACGCATCCGGTCATCATCGCGGATCACACGGCCGGCACCCCTGTGATGCCGGACACCCCCGGGGGGCTGGCAGGCTTGGGGGATGCGCCTGCTGCCCCGGTCGACCGCCGTTCCCGCCGCTCTCGTGCTCGCCCTGCTGCCGGGGGCCGCCGCCGCGGCCGAAACCCCCGCCGCGTCCGGCACCGCCTCCGGGTTCACCATCGCCGATCCGCGGATCAAGGAGTCGAGCGGGCTCGCGGCCAGCCGGATCCACCCGGGCGTGTACTGGACGCACAACGACAGCGACGACGGCCCGTACGTGTACGCGGTGGACTCGGCGACCGGCAGGACCGTCGCGCGGGTGACGCTGACGGGGACCGGGACCCCGCGCGACGTGGAGGCGATCTCGCTCGGTCCGGACGGGCGGCTGTACGTCGGGGACATCGGCGACAACCGCGACGGCACCTGGGACCGCGTGTGGATCTACCGCTTCCAGGAGCCGGCGGAACTGGGCGACCGGACCGTCAGCGCCGAGCAGTTCACGGTGTCCTACGCGGACGGGCCGCGCAACGCGGAGGCGCTGATGGTGCATCCGGTGACGGGCCGGGTGTACATCGCGAGCAAGAACGAGCAGGGCGGCGGCCTGTACGAGGGCCCCGAGCGGCTGTCGGCGGACGGACGCAACGTCTTCCGCCGGATCGCGGAGGTGCCGTGGGTGACGGACGGGGCGTTCTCGCCGGACGGGACCCGGCTGACGCTGCGCGGGTACTTCACGGCCCGTACGTACGCGTGGAAGGACGGCCGCCCGGACGGCGCGGGCGAGCGGGTGGACGCGCCCTGGCAGGGCCAGGCCGAGTCCGTGACGTACGCGCCGGACGGGCGGACGCTGATGTTCGGGGCGGAGGGCGCGAACAGCAGGGTGGTGGCCGTACCGGTGGCACCGGCGGCGGGGCCGTCCGACCCGGCCCGCCCCGGCTCCCCGCAGCAGCCCGCGGGGCCGGGCTCCGGCGGGGCCGCCGGAGCCGGCGGCCGGGGTGCGCAGGGCGCGCCCGCCGGGCAGGACTCGGGCAGCTTCGCCAAGGGGGCGCTGGTCCTCGCGGTGGGCACGGCGGTGGTCCTGGCGGGCAAGCGGCTGTTCCGCCGCCGCCCGAAGGCCTGAGCGGCCCGAAGGCCTGAGCCGCGCGGAGGCCTGAGCCGCGCGGAGGCGCGTACGGCGGCCCGGAGGTGATCCGCCTCACACCCCGTCACACGGGCCGCTGCCGCGGTGTCTTGTGTCCGAAGCCCTGAACCGGAGGAGGACACCATGAGCGAGAAGACCGGTGTGGTCGTGGTCGGCGGAGGTTACGCGGGCGTGATGGCGGCGAACCGTCTGACGCTGCGCGGTGATGTGACGGTGACGCTGGTCAACCCGCGTGCCTCCTTCGTCCACCGCATCCGCCTGCACCAGCTGGTCGGCGGCACCGACACGGCCGTCGTCGACTACCGCGACGTCCTCGCCGAGGACGTACGCCTGGCCGTCGACACCGTCGACCGCATCGACGCCCCCGCCCGCGCCCTGCACCTCGCCTCCGGCGCCACCCTCGGCTACGACTACCTCGTCTACGCCGTCGGCAGCACCGGCGCACACCCGCACGTGCCCGGAGCCGCCGAGCACGCCTACCCCGTCGCCACCCTCGAGGACGCCCAGCGGCTGCGCCCCGTCCTGGACGCCGCACCCGCCACCGCCCCCCTCACCGTCATCGGCGCCGGCCCCACCGGCATCGAGACCGCCGCCGAACTCGCCGGCGCCGGCCGCACCGTCACCCTGGTCTGCGGCGGCGCCCTGGGCCCCTACCTCCACCCCCGCGGCCGCCGCTCGGTCGCCCGCCGCCTCGCCCGCCTGGGCGTCACCGTCCTGGACGGCCCCGCCACCAAGGTCACCGCCGTCACCGACCGCGCCGTCCGCCTCGCCGACGGCCGCGAACTGCCCAGCCACGTCACCGTCTGGACCGCCGGCTTCGCCGTCCCCGACCTGGCCGCCCGCAGCGGGCTGACCACCGACGACGCGGGCCGCCTGCTCACCGACGAGACGCTGACCAGCGTGGACGACGTACGGATCGTGGCGGCCGGCGACTCGGCCGCGCCTTCGGGCGTGCCGCTGCGGATGAGCTGCCAGGCCGCGATGCCCCTGGGCGCACGGGCCGCCGACACCGTCCTGAGCCGGCTGGCGGGCGACCGGCCCGCCACCCTCAACCAGGCCTTCGGCGCCCAGTGCATCAGCCTGGGCCGCCACGACGGCATCTTCCAGTTCGCCGACCGGGGCGACACCGCGATCTGGCTCCACGTCGACGGACGGCCCGGCGCAACGATGAAGGAAGCCGTCTGCAAGGGCGTCGTCAAGCACCTCGCCGACGAGGCCCGCAAGCCCGGCGGCTACCGCCTCCACCGCATCTCCGGCGGCCCCGCACGCCAGAAGAAGCTCCAGGCGCGGGACACGGCGGAAGCGGCGGCCGTCTGATGCGCGCGGCGGACACGGGGACCGGGGCGACCGGCGGGAAGGACGGCACCAGCGGCATGGACGGCATGGACGGAGCGACCGGCATGGACGAGACGGACCGCGCGGGCGGGGACGGCAGCACGGACCGCGCGGGCGGGGACGGCCGCGACGGCGAGGGAGGTGGCGGCGGCGAAACGGCGACCGAGACCTTCGTCGCCCACCGCAACCTGCTCTTCACCGTCGCCTACGAGATGCTCGGATCGGCCTCCGACGCCGAGGACGTCCTCCAGGAGACCTGGCTGCGCTGGGCCGGCGTCGACCTGGAGCGGGTCGACGACCGGCGCGCCTACCTGGTCCGCATCACGACCCGGCAGGCCCTGAACCGGCTGCGCACCCTGAGCCGCCGCAAAGAGGCGTACGTCGGCCAGTGGCTCCCCGAACCGCTGCTCACCGCGCCGGACGTGGCCCAGGACGTGGAGCTCGCCGAGAGCGTGTCGATGGCGATGATGCTCGTCCTGGAGACGCTGGCGCCGACCGAGCGCGCCGTCTTCGTCCTGCGCGAGGCCTTCGACGTCGGCTACGACGAGATCGCCGCCGCCCTCGACAAGTCCCCCGCCGCCGTACGGCAGATCGCGCACCGCGCCCGCCGCCACGTCGACGCCCGGCGCCCGCGCCGGACCGTGTCCGCGAGCCAGACCCGGGCCGCCCTGGAATCGTTCCGCCACGCCCTGGACAGCGGGGACCTCCAGGGCCTCCTCGACGTCCTCGCCCCCGACGTCGTCCTGGTGGGCGACGGCGGCGGGGTCAAACGGGCCGCGCTGCGTCCCGTCGTCGGCGCCAGCAAGGTCGGCCGCTTCATCCTCGGCGGCACCGGCAAGGTCGCGGGCCGGCTCACCGTCGCCCCGACCGTGGCCAACGGCAGCCCCGCGTTCCTCGCGTACCTCGACGGGGAGCTCGACGGCGTCATGGTGTTCCACGTCGAGGACGCCCGCATCACCGGCATCTACTACGTCCGCAACCCCGAGAAGCTGGGCCGGATCGAGGCCGAGACCCCGCTCACCCTGCGGTGACGGCGGTCGCGGGGGCGGGCGTGCCGGTCCCCGGCGGCCCGCCCGCCGCCGTTCCCGCTACGAGTGCCCCAGGTCGGCGGACGGGAGGTCCGCCGCGGGGACGGAGCCGGTGTCGGGAACGGGGCGCAGCGGGAATTCGTCCGTCGCCATCGAGTCCAGTACCGGCGGCGCGGGCCGCGGCGGCTTGGGCATGACGGCCGCCTCCGAGTGGCCGCCGCAGCCGTACGAGAGGGACACGAGCCGGCCGTCCGCCGGGCTGAACTCGTTCGCGCAGACGCCGAAGGCCTGGCCCAGCGAGCCCCCGATCGCGACGAGGAAGCCGCACGAGACGCACGACGCGGGCGCCGCCTGCGCCATCGCGGTCTTCGCTCCGAAGGCCTCGTCCCACCGGTCGGCCGCCGTGTGCAGCCCGTACCGCGACAGGACGCGGGCGCGGCGCATGCCGAGCTCCTCCGCCACCGCGGTGATGGAGCCGCGCGCCGGGGCGACCACCCGGTCGGTGACGTCGGCGTCCTCGGCCTCGACCAGTTCGGCCATCTCGGTGGAGACCACCGAGTTCGGCGGCGGCGTGTCCTCACCGGACCAGCCGGGCTCCAGGCGCAGGTCGTCGGCGTCCGTCGGCAGCAGGTCGCCGGGGCCCATGTCGCCCGGGCGCAGCCGGTCGCTCCACGGCACCCATTCGGGGGCGAGCAGCGCGTCGTCGCCGGGGAGGAGCACCGTTTCGTTGAGGGTGACGTTCTTCGCGCGGGAGGCGCGGGTCACGGTGACGGCCCAGCGCCAGCCCCGGTAGCCCGGCTCCTTGCACTCGAAGAAGTGCGTCACGACCCGGTCGCCCTCCGCTACGGCGGAGACGTGCGCGCCCACCACGCCGGGGTGGGCGGCCTCCTCGGCCGCCGCACGGGCGAGCTCCACCGCCTCGGCGCAGAGGCGGTCCGGGGCGGGCGTACGCGGGGTACGCGGGGTACGGCTTCGCGTCGTCGCAGCACTCACAGGTCTCGTTCTCTCCTACGCCGTCTCACGAGTGCGCCGTCCGTACTGTCGTCCACAACGACCCGTCGGTCTCGTCCGTACGTAGCGCGGGCGGAGCGGACCAGAGGGCCGCGTCGACGTCCGCGCCCCGATCGGCCTCGGGCGCACCCCACTGTGATCCATTCTGCGGGATCACGGAGAGGCGCGCGGCCAAGTGCAACCGCCGGTGGCGCGCTACGCACGCTACCTCCTCCGAAGCCTTCGGCCCACATGCGAGGTCCGATTCGCGGACACGGCACGCGCGGGGGGCCGGCGTGCGCGGGTCCGCGGCACCTCCCGGAAACGCACCGGGGACGCGCCGGGAGGGGTCCCGGACGGCCTCTTGGGGCACTATGGGCCACGTGGCACCCGCACGGTCGTCCGCAGACGGCTCGGGACCGGCCAGGCGGGCCGGCCGGGCTGTCGGGCGTGCCCTGCACCTCCCCTTCACCGGTACGGCGCGCGGGATCCGGCGCGCCACCCACGCCCACGGGGCCGGTGAGTCGGGACTGGGCCGGCTGATCGAACTGCACGCGATCAACGGCGCCGGCGACGTCATGATCACCGTGGCGCTGGCCTCGACGGTGTTCTTCTCCGTCCCCACGGACGAGGCACGCGGACGGGTGGCCCTGTACCTGGCGATCACCATGGCTCCCTTCACCCTGCTGGCCCCGGTGATCGGTCCCCTGCTGGACCGGCTGCCGCACGGCCGGCGGGCGGCGATGGCGGGCGCCATGCTGACGCGGGCGCTGCTGGCGGTGATGATGTCCGGCGCGGTCGCCACGGGCGGGCTGGAGCTGTATCCGGCGGCGCTGGGCGTCCTGGTGGCCTCGAAGGCGTACGGCGTCGTACGCAGTGCCGTGGTCCCGCGCCTGCTGCCGCCGAAGTTCTCACTCGTCAAGGCGAACTCCCGGGTCACGCTGGCGGGCCTGCTCGCGACGGGCGCGGCGGCGCCGGTGGCGGCCGGGCTGCACACGATCGGGCCTCCGTGGCCGCTGTACGGGGCCTGCGCGATCTTCGTCTGGGGCACCTTCGCGGCGTTCCAGCTGCCGCACAAGGTGGACGACGCGAAGGGCGAGCGACGGGCCCGGCTGTCCACGCACGAGGCGCACTCGAAGCGGCCGGGGCTGCGGACGGTCAGCCGTCCGGTGCTGTGCGGGCTGCTGGCGAACGCCTCGATGCGCGGGCTGTCCGGGTTCCTGATCTTCTTCCTGGCGTTCCTGCTGCGCGAGCACCCGCTGGCCGGGCAGAGCGCGGCGGTGTCGCTGGGCATCGTCGGTGTCGCGGCGGGCATCGGCAACGCGTGCGGCACGGCGGTCGGGGCGTGGCTGCGGGCCCGGGCCCCCGAGGCGATCATCGCGTCCGTCCTGTCGGTCACCCTGGGCGTGGCGATCGTGGCGGCGGTCCTCTTCAGCGGCCTGTTCATGGCCTTCCTGGCCGGCACGGCGGGCTTCTGCCAGGCCCTGGCGAAGCTGTCGCTGGACGCGATGATCCAGCGCGACGTGCCCGAGGCCGTGCGGACGTCGGCCTTCGCCCGTTCGGAGACGCTGCTCCAGGTGGCGTGGGTGATGGGCGGTGCGATCGGGATCGCCCTGCCGCTGAACGGCGTCCTCGGCATGTCGGTGGCCGCCGCCGTGGTCGCTCTGGGCACCCTGATGGCCCTGCGCGGCTTCCTGACCTCCCCGCACCACCACCGGCAGCAGGGCTCCTCCCGCACCCGGGTGGCGTAAGGGCCCCGGGCCGGCCGGCCTCCGGGGGCGTGCCGGGGGCGCCGCGCGGGCGGCCCGGACCCGACGCGGGAGCCCCGGCGGGGCGGGCCGCCCCGCCGCAGGACCCCCGTGCGGCGGTGCGGCCCACCGGCCCGATAGCCTTCGGCTCATGACCGCACCGCTTTTCCCGGGTAGGGCCCGCCGCAGCGTCGCGGCCCTCGGAGCCGTGTCCGCCGGCCTCCTCCTCCTGTCCGCCTGCGACAAGCCGACGCCGCTCGCGACGGTGACCGTCGGCAGCTCGTCGGTGTCCGCCGAGTCCGAGTGCCGCACCGACGGCAAGGACCTCTCCATGGACAGGGTCCAGGAGTGCCTGACGGACCCCAAGAACGCCAAGACCATCGAGTACGGCCGCGGGGACACGCTGCGCCTGGGCGTCGAGCCCGAGATCGTCGAGGACGGCAAGAAGTGGCAGGCGGTCCTCGACGGCCAGCCGATCACCGAGCCCTCCGCCAACACCTACCGCAGCTTCCAGGGCGCCGACGTCTTCGCGACCGGCGGCCAGGGCGAGGCGCCCCAGTCGAAGCTGCTGGGCTTCGTCCAGGTCGGCGAGGACGGCAAGCCCCTCTCCGTCTGGTCGTTCAAGCTCAAGCTGAAGAACTAGCGGGCGGAAGGCGGGCGGCGGCGTGCGCGCGCTGATCGTGACCGCGGTGGCCGCGGAGGCAGACTCCGTGGCCGCCGGCCTGTCCCCTCATCCGGACCCGGTCACGCCCGAGCCGCGCACCCTGCCCGGCGGGTACCTCATCACCCGCCGGGACCTGCCCGGCCTCGCGGCCGACGTCCTCGTCGGCGGTGTCGGCCCGGCCGCCGCCGCGGCCGCCACGGCCACCGCGCTCGCGCTGGCCGACTACTCCCTCGTCGTCTCCGCCGGCATCGGCGGCGGGTTCGCGCCCGCCGCCCCGCCCGGCTCGCTGGTGGTCGCCGACGCGCTCGTCGCCGCCGACCTGGGCGCCGAGACCCCCGAGGGTTTCCTCCCGGTGCAGGAGCTCGGCTTCGGCCGCAACGTGCACCTGCCGCCCGCCGGGCTCGCCGCCCGCGCCGCCGAGGCCACCGGGGCACTGCTCGCGCCCGTGCTGACCGTGTCCACCGTCACCGGCAGCGCCTCCCGCGCCGCCGAGCTCGCCGCCCGCCACCCGCTCGCGGGGGCCGAGGCGATGGAGGGCTTCGGGGTGGCGGAGGCCGCCGCCGCGCACGGGCTGCCGGTACTGGAGATCCGCGCCGTGTCCAACGCCGTCGGACCGCGTGACCGGGCCGCCTGGCGGATCGCGGAGGCGATGGACGCCCTCACCGCCGGATTCCGCGCGCTGGGACCCGTACTCGTCCATTGGGGAGAACGCCATGAGCACCGCTGAACCGCTCGCGATCGCCTACTCGCCCTGCCCGAACGACACCTTCGTCTTCGACGCCTGGGCGCACGGACGCGTCCCGGGCGCACCCGCCCTCGACGTGACCTTCGCCGACATCGACATCACCAACGGCATGGCGGAGCGCGGCGAGCTCGACGTGCTGAAGGTGTCGTACGCCGTGCTGCCCTGGGTGCTGGAGGAGTACGCGCTGCTGCCCTGCGGCGGGGCGCTGGGGCGCGGCTGCGGCCCCCTCGTGCTGACGCGCGGGCCCGGCGTGGACCTGAGCACCGGCACGGTGGCGGTGCCGAGCGAACGCTCCACCGCGTACCTGCTCTTCCGGCTGTGGGCGGCGGACGTACTGCCGGACGGGGTCGGCAAGGTGGTCGTGCTGCCGTTCCACGAGATCATGCCGGCCGTGCGCGACGGGCGGGTGGACGCCGGACTGGTCATCCACGAGGCCCGGTTCACCTACCAGGACTACGGACTGCACCGGCTGGCCGACATGGGCGAGCACTGGGAGTCCACCACCGGCCTGCCGATCCCGCTGGGCGCGATCATCGCCAAGCGCTCGCTGGGCGCGGAGAAGCTGCGCGCGCTGGCCGAGGCGGCCCGTACGTCGGTGCGGATGGCGTGGGACGACCCGGAGGCGTCGCGGCCGTACGTACGCGCCCACGCGCAGGAACTGGATCCGGCGGTCGCCGACCAGCACATCGGGCTGTACGTCAACGAGTTCACCGCCGACCTCGGCGACGCCGGGTACGCGGCCGTCCGCGGGCTGCTCACCAGGGCCGCCGCCGAGGGGCTGGTACCGGCCATCCCTGCGGACGCGCTGCGCTTCCCGTGACCTGACGCGCCGCGGCGCGCCGGTGCCCCGCCGCTCGGGGAGCGGCGGGGCACCGTGGGTCCGCGACGGGTCGGACGCCGAGCCGGTCGGACGTCGAGCCGGTCAGACGTCGAGCTGGTCGGCCACCGCGCGCAGCAGGCCGGCGATCTTCGTGCCGTGCGCCTTGTCGGGGTAGCGGCCGCGCTCCAGCATCGGGGTGATGTTCTCGAGCAGGGTCGTCAGGTCCTGCACGATGGAGGCGAGCTCGTCGGGCTTGCGGCGCTGCGCGGCCGCGACCGAAGGCGCCGGATCCAGCACCGTCACCGAAAGTGCCTGGTCACCGCGCTGTCCCGCGACCACTCCGAATTCCACCCGCTGCCCGGGCTTGAGGGCCTCGACCCCGGCCGGGAGCACCGACGAGTGCACGAAGACGTCGCCGCCGTCATCACGGGAGAGAAAGCCGAAGCCCTTCTCGCTGTTGAACCACTTGACCTTGCCGGTAGGCACGTCCGTCCTCTGTCCTTGTGCTCGTCGGGTCCGGTCGGCCGTCGTGAACGGCTCCGGATAGCAGTACAGCGGGTCCTCCGACCCGCCACCTCCAGGCTAATGGTCCAGAAACCGCTGGCAAGACGTTCCCCGGTCCTTCCCGCTCCACCGCTTCGGCCAGGGAACTACCCTGGTGGGGTGACTGTTACTCCTCATCCCGACGAAGCGCGGCCCGGCGACGGCCTGGTCAAGGCCGGCGGCGTCGTGTTCATCGTGGGCGCCGTGGCGACCCTCGCGACGATGGCCCCGCTGTTCCTGGGCACCGACCCGTTCCCGCCGTACGCGTGGGCCGTCTGCATGCTCATGGGCGTCGGCTTCGCCATCTCCGCGGCGGGCGTACTCCGCTCGGCCGCCGCGCAGCGCCGGGCGGCCCGGGCTTCGCAGGCCGCCTGACGGTCGCCCGTAACCGGGGGGCGCCTCAGGCCGCGCGGGCCCGCTCGTACTCCTCGAGCCACTGCGGCAGCGCGGTGAGGTCGCCCAGCACCACGTCCGCACCGGCCTCCCGCAGCTGCGACGCCGTGCACGGGCCGGTCGGCACCACCACCGACAGCGCGCCGGCCGTCCGGGCGCCGCGCACGTCCCCGATGTGGTCGCCTACGTAGACCTGCGCCCCGTACTCGCGCAGCGCCCCGGCCTTGGCCTCGGCCCAGAGCCAGCCGATGACGGCGTCGGGCTCCATGCCCAGGTGCTCCAGGTGGTGGCGGGCGTTGGGCTCGTTCTTGGCGGTCACGACGATCGCCCGTCCGCCGAGGGCCTGAACGGCCTTGATCGCCTCGCGGGCTCCGGGCATCGCGGGCGTCGGCTCGATGGCGTGGTCGACGTAGAGCTCCCGGTAGAGGTCCCGCATCGCCGGTATCTCCTCCTCGGGGAACCAGTACGCGAGCTCCTCCTCCAGCGGCGGCCCGAGGCGCGTGATGGCCTCGTCGGCGTTGATGTACGCCCCGGTCTTCGCGGAGAGCGCCTGGTAGGCGGCCTTGATGCCGGGGCGGGAGTCGATGAGCGTCATGTCGAGGTCGAAGCCGACGGTGAGCTGTTGCGGGATGTGGGAGGTCATAGCGCCATTGTGCCGAGGCTCCACCGGACTGAGCGAAGCTAAGCGGAGGTTGGCTTAGCAGATGCCCTTATTTGGCGAAATGTCGGCTGTGTGGGGGTTGTTGCTGGCGAGGTGGGGCGGGTTGGGCGGGGGCTGCGGGGGGCGGAGTTTCGGCGGGGCGGCATC
Organism: Streptomyces sp. NPDC029122; assembly: GCF_055569445.1. Lineage (NCBI taxonomy): Bacteria > Bacillati > Actinomycetota > Actinomycetes > Kitasatosporales > Streptomycetaceae > Streptomyces > Streptomyces sp. NPDC029122. Next base: position 90,090 of record NZ_JBVHWK010000018.1, read on the forward strand.
AGAGCCGGTTTGGGGGGTTCCCGTCAGTCCCATCGTCCTTCCGGTGCGTGCCGGTCCCTCAAGGGCGCTCACTTCGTTCGCGTCGCTCCGCGATGGCCTTCGGCCACCCTTGACCGACCGTCCCGCCCCGGAAAGACAAGGACTGCCGGGAACCCCCCAAAAGAACGGTCACGGGTCCAAGGGGAAGGGACGGGTCCCTCAGCGACGAGACGAGGGACCGGGCACCGGCCCGCCGGGCATCCGGCCCCCAAAGACCCTCAACGGTCCACCCCCGCGCACCAGATCGCTACGCGCTCCTCATCGCTTGGCGTCCGGCGACCGTCCAGGGGCTGATACCCGCACCAGATGTCGGTCAGGGGGCATCAGGGGCCGCTGGGTGCGGCAGATCGCTACGCGGTCCTCATTTCCCGGCGACTGACGGCCGTCTGGGGCTGGGATGGCCGAGACAGGGGTTGGCGGGGGGCTGAAGGGGGCTGTCGAGGAGGCGAATCGCCTCTCCGAGACCTCTCGTCGGCCTTGCCGGACCATGGGGACGCCTTTTTCAACCGCAGACTCCGACAGAGGCCCTCCACGCCTCACCACAACCCTTCAGAGGCGAACGAAAGGGGCATTTCCCCTCTCGGGCGGCTGACGATCAGCCCAGACGAGCCCGCAGAGGCCACCCGTCAGAAGCGCTGGGCGATCCGGCGCGCATCCCGTCCCCCATGGCGCCCTGACCAACATTTGGTGCTGGTATCAGCCCAAGGCGGCCGCCGGACGCCAAGCGGTGAGGAGCGTGTAGCGATCTGGCGCGTGGGGTGTTCCGCAGGGGGTCTGGGGGCCCGGATGCCCGGCGGACCGACGCCCGGCCGCCCGTCTCGTCGCTGAGGGGCCCGCCCCTCCATTCCTGCCCCGTGACCGTTCTTTTGGGGGGTTCCCGGCAGTCCTTGTCTTTCCGGGGCGGGACGGTCGGTCAAGGGTCGCCGAAGGCGATCACGCAGTGACGCGACGAAGGAGCGCCCTTGACGGGCCGGCACGAACCGGAAGGACGATGGGACTGACGGGAAACCCCCAAACCGCCCGGACACCGCCCCGCCGAAACCCCACCCCCCGCGCCGCCCCCTACCCCCCTACCGCCGTCGCGAGCGCCACAGGAGGTACGCCGCCGTGGTGGCGGCCGCTGTGCGGGCCAGGGTGGGCCAGAGGGAGCGGAAGGCCGGGCCGAGCTGGTCGGAGGGGAGGAGGGTGCCCCAGTGGCCGGCGGCGCGGCCCCAGAGCCAGAGCACGGCCAGGGCGAAGACCGTGGCGGGCAGGCCGAGGAGGACCCACTTGCGCTCGCGGGGCCCGAGCACGCGCGAGGCGTACGCCACCAGCGCGCCGGCGCCGAGCAGCGGCCAGTAGGCGGTGAGCGCCCCCGCGAGGAGCAGCACCGCCGCCAGCAGGAGGAACGCGTGGGGGCGGGGCCTCGGTTCCCCCTCCGGGGCGGCGGCCTTCTTCTTCTGGCGCCGGTCGCGCAGGAACCGTACGAGGCCCCCCGCCGCCGCGCCCGGGCCGGCGGCGGAGTCCGGCTCGGCCCCCGGCCCCGCACCCTTCGCGTCCCCGTCCGTCCCCGCACCCTCCTCGTCCCCCCGCTCCCGGAAGTGGTCCGGGAACTCGATGCCGCCCGCGAAGCCCTCCACCTGCGGCGGCCCCGCCCCCAGGGCGCCGGGGGACAGGCTCCACCAGTCGGGTTCGGCTTCGGCGGAGGAGCCGAGCTCGTCGAGGCCGGCCAGGTGCGGCGGGACGTTCTGCGGGCCGCGCTGCGCCGGAACCGCGGCGGGAGCGACCGGAGCCGCCGGAGCCGCCGGAGGCGCGGACCGGGTGGAGTCCACCGCGTCGAGGACCTCCTCCGGTGTGCCGATCCGGTCCAGGATGCTGCGTACGGCCGCCGGGGTGTCCGGTTCGTATCGGGCGCGCCGGCGGTCGATCTCGTCCCGCAGCCCCGCGACCAGCCGCATCCGGTCCCCGGACGACAGCTGTCGGCGCTGCGCCAAGTCCCCGACGCGGCTCAGGTATTCGTAGACCAGATGGTCGCTCTCGATCCCCACGCCCCCGACGGTAGCGCGTGCGTCCGTGGAGCGGCCGACGGCTCAGCGGATACCGTTGGCCGGATGGGGACCGGACGGCGGTCCGGCCGGCGTGACCAGGAGGCGACCAACGTGCCCGAGGCAAGTACCGCTACGGCGAACGCCCCGCGCTCCCTCGCCGAGGCGCTCCGCGCCCGCGACGACGTGGCGCTCGCCGCCCTGCTGCACGCCCGCCCCGACCTGCTGAACCCGGTGCCCGGCGACGTCACCCAGCTGGCCACCCGCGCCGGCACCCGGGCCTCGGTGGTGCGCGCCCTGGACCGTCTGGACCGGTTCGCGCTGCAGACGGCGGAGGCCCTCGCGGTCGCCCCGGACCCGTGCCCGTACCCGGTGCTGGAGTCGCTGCTGACCGGGACCGGCGGCGAGGACACCGCGGCCCGCGACGCGCTCCCCCGGGCTCTGGGGACCCTGCGCGACCAGGCTCTGGTGTGGGGGGACGAGGACCGGCTGCGGCTGGTCCGCACCGCCCGGGAGCTGCTCGCCCCGTCGGCGCAGCGGCCGTCCCCGACGGGGCTGGGGCCGACCGTGGCGGAGGCGGTGGCGGGGATGTCGCCGACCCGGATCCAGGAGATCGTGGCGGCGGCCGGGCTGCCGGCGACGCACGACGCGGTGTCGGCGGTGTCCGCGCTGACCGGGCTGTTCACCGACCCGGAGCGGATGTCGGCGCTGCTGGACGAGGCTCCGGCGGAGGCGCACCAGGTGCTGGGGCGGCTCGTGTGGGGGCCGCCGTACGGGGAGGTGACCCCGAATCCGACGCCGCCGGTGCGCTGGCTGCGCGACCGGGGACTGTTGCTGCCGGCTTCGCCGCGGACGGTCGTACTGCCCCGGGAGGTCGCGCTGCACCTGCGGGGCGGGCTCGCGCACCGGCGGACGGCTCCGCTCCCGCCGCCGGTGGGCGTGCACCGCGAGCACCGTCCACAGCTTGTGGACGCGAACGCGGCGGGGCAGGCGCTGGCGGCGCTGTCCACCGTCGAGGAGCTGGTGAAGTCCTGGGAGCACGCGGGACCGCTGGTGCTGCGGGCGGGCGGGCTGGCCGTACGGGACCTGAAGCGGACGGCGGCCGCGCTGGACACCACCGAGAGCGCGGCGGCGTTCTGGATCGAACTGGCCTACGCCGCGGGGCTGCTGGCCACCGACGGCGAGGCCGACGAGCGGTACGCGCCCACGCCCGCGTTCGACGGCTGGCGCGAGCTGCCGCCCGCCGAGCGGTGGGCGGCGCTGGCCGGGGCCTGGCTGCCGGCCACCCGCACGCCGGGGCTGGTCGGGGAGCAGGACGCCAAGGGGCGCACCCTGTCGGCGCTCGGGCCCGACCTGGACCGTTCGGCGGCGCCGGAGGTGCGCCGCCGGGTCCTGGAGCTGATCGGGGAGCTGCCCGAGGGCGGGGTGCCGGACGCGGAGGCGGTCCTGGAGCGGCTCGCGTGGGAGCGGCCGGCGCGCGGTGCGGGCGATCTGCGGGCCCGGCTCGCGCGGTGGACGCTGCACGAGGCCGAGGTGCTGGGGGTCACCGGGCGGGGTGCGCTCAGCGTGTTCGGCCGCGCGCTGCTGGAGCACCGCGATCCGGCGGGGCTGCTGGCGCCGCTGCTGCCGGAGCCGGTGGACCACGTGCTGTTGCAGGCGGACTTGACGGCGGTGGCTCCGGGTCCGCTGCTGCGGCCGCTGGCGGAGATGCTGGCCGTGCTCGCGGACGTGGAGTCCAAGGGCGGGGCGACGGTGTACCGGTTCACCCCCGGTTCGGTGCGGCGGGCGCTGGACGCCGGGCAGACGGCCTCGGACCTGCACGCCTTCCTCACCGAGCACAGCCGTACGCCGGTGCCGCAGCCGCTGGCGTACCTGATCGACGACGTGGCGCGGCGGCACGGGCACCTGCGGGTCGGGGCGGCGTCCTCGTACGTGCGGTGCGACGACGCGATGCTGGGGGAGATCCTCGCGGACAAGCGGTCGGCGTCGCTGGGGCTGCGGCGGCTCGCTCCGACCGTACTGGCGGCGCAGGCGGATCCGGCGGCGCTGCTCGACGGGCTGCGGGCGATGGGGTACGCCCCGGCGGCGGAGTCCCGTACCGGTGACGTGCTGGTGTCGCGGGCCGACGCGCACCGCACCCCGGCGCGTTCGGCGCCGGTGCCGGTGCCGGACGGACCGCCGGTGCCGGACGCGACGCTGCTGGGGGCGGCGGTACGGGCGATCCGTGCGGGCGATCTGGCGGCGACGGCGGTCCGCAAGGAGCCGGCCGCCTCCTCGGGCGCTCCGGGGGAACTGCCGCGCACGAGCGCGGCGGAGACCCTGGCCACGGTGCAGGCGGCGGCGCTGACGGGGTCGGCGGTGTGGATCGGGTACGTGAACGCCGACGGCGCGGCGAGCCAGCGGGTCATCGCCCCGGTGCGGGTGGAGGGCGGCTTCGTCACGGGCTACGACCACACGGCGGACGAGGTCCGCACGTACGCCCTGCACCGCATCACGGGGGTGGCGGAGCTGGCGGAGGACCAGGTCTAGGAGCGGCCGGCGGGAAAAACCGCTGGCCGGGGGCGGGGCCGACCGGCACTCTGGCGCCATGCCCGAAGCTCTGCCCGAAGCGGGATCCGCGTCCGCCCCGTCCGGATCCGCAGCCGGATCCCCCGCCGCGGCCCCCGTCCCCCGGTACCAGGTCCGCGCCGCCCACACCGGTACCACCGTCACCGTCTACCAGGCCTACGCCCCGCGTCTCGGCGTGCCCGCGGCCCGCGACGGGCGCTTCCCGTCCGCGTGGAAGCGGGAGCGGATGACGTGGATCAAGCCGTCGTTCCTGTGGATGATGTACCGCTGCGGCTGGGCCGCGAAGGCCGACCAGGAGACCGTCCTGGCGGTGGAGATCACCCGCGAGGGCTTCGACCGGGCGCTCGCCCGGGCCTGCCTGTCGCACTACGTGCCCGGCGTCCACGCGGACCGCGAGGCGTGGCGGGCGTCCCTGGCCGGCTCCCCGGCCCGGGTGCAGTGGGACCCGGAGCGGGACCTGCACCTGAACGCGCTGCCCCACCGGTCCCTGCAACTGGGCCTGTCGGGATGGGCTTCGCGGGCGTACGCCGACGAGTGGACGGTGTCCATCCGCGACGTCACCCCGCTGGCCCGGGAGATCCACGCCCTGGTCCGCGCGGGCGACACCGGTGCCGCCCGCGCGCTGCTCCCGGCCGAGGCCCCCTACCCGGCGGGCCCGCTGCCCCACCTGGGGGCGTAGCGGATCCCCCGCAGCCCCGCGCCCCCGGCTCACCTGGGCGCGTAGTCCACCAGCGCGGGGTCGAAGGGCCATGTCTCGCGGAGCCAGGCGCTCACCGCCTCGTGGACGCGGGCGTCCAGGTGGGCCCGGTCGGCCCGTACCCAGGAGCTGACGTGCACCCGCCGGGGATCCTCCTTGGCGGGGTAGACGTAGAGGCACCCGACGACCTCGTCCGCGTCTTCCAGCACGCTGTAGGTGAACCCGCGCCGCTCCGCGAAGTCCCGCGCGTGCCGCTCCAGGTCGGCCAGGTTCGCCTCGGCGGACATCCCCTCGGGCGGCGGCCAGGCGCGGCCCTCGAAGCCGGGCGTGGCCCGGATGTGCGGGATGCTCCCGCTCCAGGCGGCGAGGTCCCGCGCGTTGTGCTCCGCCCCGAGCGGCTCCAGCCGGAAACCGTCGCAGGCGAGCGTGCGCGGCACGTCGAAGCCGTCGGGCACGAAGGACTGCTGGTCTTCATCCATGCCCCGGACCGTACGGGGCACCGGTGGGCCGCGTCAGCGCGTTTTCCGGGCCGGGCCCGGCGGGACCCCCACACCCGCGGCGGGATACGGCAGACTGGAGGTTTGGCCGCCCGCGCCCGGGCGGCCGCCACCCCGCCGGAAAGGGACAGGCGTGAACGGGCCTCTCATCGTCCAGAGCGACAAAACCCTCCTTCTCGAGGTCGACCACGAACTCGCCGGGGCCGCGCGGCGCGCCATCGCCCCCTTCGCGGAGCTGGAGCGGGCGCCCGAGCACATCCACACCTACCGGATCACCCCGCTCGGGCTGTGGAACGCCCGGGCCGCCGGGCACGACGCCGAGCAGGTCGTCGACGCGCTCGTCGAGTACTCCCGCTATCCCGTCCCGCACGCGCTGCTGGTGGACGTCGCCGAGACCATGGCCCGCTACGGGCGCCTCACCCTGTCCAAGCACCCGGTCCACGGGCTGGTGCTGACCAGCACCGACCGGCCCGTGCTGGAGGAGATCCTGCGCTCGAAGCGGATCGCCCCGCTGGTCGGGGCGCGGCTCGACGCCGACACGGTGGCCGTGCACCCGTCGGAGCGCGGGCAGATCAAGCAGACCCTGCTGAAGCTGGGCTGGCCCGCCGAGGACCTCGCCGGGTACGTGGACGGCGAGGCGCACCCGATCGACCTGGAGGAGAACGGCTGGGCGCTGCGCCCGTACCAGGCGCAGGCCGTCGAGGGGTTCTGGCACGGCGGGTCCGGGGTGGTCGTCCTGCCGTGCGGCGCGGGCAAGACGCTGGTCGGTGCCGGTGCGATGGCGAAGGCGAAGGCGACGACGCTGATCCTGGTCACCAACACCGTCTCGGCGCGGCAGTGGAAGCACGAGCTGGTGCGGCGCACCTCGCTGACGGAGGAGGAGATCGGCGAGTACTCCGGTACGCGCAAGGAGATCCGGCCCGTCACGATCGCCACGTACCAGGTGCTGACGACCAAGCGGAAGGGCGTCTACCCCCACCTGGAGCTGTTCGACTCCCGGGACTGGGGGCTGATCCTCTACGACGAGGTGCACCTGCTGCCGGCCCCGGTGTTCAAGTTCACCGCCGACCTCCAGGCGCGTCGGCGGCTCGGTCTGACGGCCACTCTGGTGCGGGAGGACGGGCGGGAGTCGGACGTGTTCTCGCTGATCGGGCCGAAGCGGTTCGACGCGCCGTGGAAGGAGATCGAGGCGCAGGGCTACATCGCGCCGGCCGACTGCGTCGAGGTCCGCGTCAATCTGACCGAGTCCGAGCGGCTCGCGTACGCGACCGCCGAGACGGAGGAGAAGTACCGCTTCTGCGCGACGACCGCGACGAAGCGGAAGGTCACCGAGGCGCTGGTGCGCAAGCACCGGGGCGAGCAGACGCTGGTCATCGGGCAGTACATCGACCAGCTCGACGAGCTCGGCGAGCACCTGGACGCGCCCGTCATCAAGGGCGAGACCTCCAACGCGCAGCGGGAGAAGCTCTTCAACGCCTTCCGCGAGGGCGAGATCAGCGTGCTGGTCGTCTCCAAGGTCGCGAACTTCTCGATCGACCTGCCCGAGGCCACCGTCGCCATCCAGGTCTCCGGCACCTTCGGTTCCCGGCAGGAGGAGGCGCAGCGCCTGGGCCGGGTGCTGCGGCCGAAGGCGGACGGGCACGAGGCGCGGTTCTACTCGGTCGTCGCGCGCGACACGATCGACCAGGACTTCGCCGCGCACCGCCAGCGCTTCCTGGCGGAACAGGGCTACGCCTACCGGATCATGGACGCGGACGAGCTGCTGGCGAGCGACTGACCCGGTCCTCCGGGGCCGGGCGCGGGGCGGGGATACGGCCCCGCGCCGGGCGGTGGCGGGTGCGGCGGTAGGCCGCGCCCGTCAGGGCGGTCAGGGCCGGTACGGACCACACCCACAGGTGCGGCCACTCCCGCAGCAGGGCCCGGCCGGTCAGCGGGACGTGGTGGGCCCAGAAGTCGGCGGAGGCCTCCGGGAGCACCAGCAGCCCGAGCAGGGCGGTGCCAGCGAGACCGGCCAGGGCGGTCAGGGCGGCCCGGACGCGCCGCGTCACCAGCAGGTACGGGATGAAGAGCGCCGGGGTCAGGGTGATCCCGGCGGCGATGCCCAGGGCGAAGCCCTTGCCGAGGGCGGTGCGCGGCCGGCCGAGGTCCCAGACGGCGAGGCAGGCGAGCGCCAGGTTGATCTGGGCGGGCAGCGGGCTCTGGAACAGGGGCTCCAGCCACAGCCCGGCGATGGTGGCGGCCAGGACGGGGCCCCGCCGGGCCCGTACCGAGGCGAGCCGGCAGGACAGCAGGACCAGCAGGGCGAGCAGGCCGGCGTTCCCGAGGACGAGGACGGCCTTGAGCACACCGGCCGGCAGCCAGGCGGCGGGCGTGAAGAGGATCGCGGCGAACGGCGGATAAGCGCTGGGCGGATGCCACTCGGCGGCGGAGAAGCCACTGAGGACGGCGTCGGCGGTGGGGATGCGCAGGGCGATGCACAGGACGCCCAGAACGAGCAGCGGGCCTGTGACCAGCACTCCCGCGAGCGGGGAGGAAGAGGAAGCGGAATCGGGGCTGCGGGTCACGCGCGTGACCCTAGTGGATCAACGCGCGGTTGCCGCCGGGTTCAGGCCAAAGCCTGCGTACCCGTCAGCGGCGTATGACGCCGGCGTCGTGGGCGTACTCGCCGAGGACGGCGACGCTCACGGCGGCGGCGGCGAAGACCTTGGCGGCGCGCAGTACATCGCCGACGCGGTGGCGGGGACGGTGGCCGGAGGCGGCGGTGGCGCCTGCGGCCCCGGGCCCGCCCTGGACCGGGACAAAGGTTGCGGTGCTCATGTGTCCATGGTGCTTCTCCGCCCCTTCCCGCACATCGCCCTCGGGATGGAATCCGCAGCTCTCCCGGGTCCTCCTCGCGGCCCATGGCATCCCCTAGTGGCTCTGCCGGAGGTCTGACACTCCCCGGTATGACCCGTACGGAGGTCCCGCCCCCTCCGGGCTTCCGGCCCGGATATCCGTTCGCGCGGCCCCGCCCGGCTGACTACACTCTCCGCTCTTGCCGCCTCCCGCCGCCGCACCGGGGAGAGCCGCCTTCCGGACGGAAACCGGGGGCTTCCGTACCGCACCAGACCCGCAGCTGGAGGCCCTTCCGTGTCCGCGCACGCCCCCGACACCACCGCTCCCGACGCCACCGGTCCCCTCGGCCGGGAACGGGCCCACCTGGCCGCCTCCCGCTCCGCCCTGCGCGCCATGCGCGAGGACGTCGAGGCCCTCGACATCCGCGACGTCACCGCGAACTGGGTCAACGCCATCGTCCTCCAGGCCCAGATCGACGACCGCATCAAGGCCCTCGCCGACCTCGCCCACACCCCGCTCTTCTTCGGCCGCCTCGACTACCTGCACGCCCCGGGCGCGGAGCTCGCCGAGGGCGCCGGGGGCGAGCAGTTCTACATCGGCCGCCGCCACGTCCACGACGCCGAGGGCGACCCGATGGTGATCGACTGGCGGGCGCCGGTCTCCCAGCCCTTCTACCGCGCCTCCAAGGCCGACCCCCAGGACGTCGTGCTGCGCCGCCGCTTCGGCTACACCGGCGGCGAACTGACCGCGTACGAGGACGAGCACCTCAGCGACCCCGCCGAGTCCCCGGCCGTCAGCAAGCTGCTCCAGCAGGAGATCGAGCGGCCCCGCGTGGGCCCCATGCGCGACATCGTCGCGACGATCCAGCCCGAACAGGACGAGATCGTCCGCTCCGGACTGTCCGGCTCGGTCTGCGTCCAGGGCGGCCCCGGCACCGGGAAGACGGCCGTCGGCCTGCACCGGGTCGCGTACCTCCTCTACGCGCACCGCGAGCGCCTGGCCCGTACCGGCACGCTGGTCATCGGGCCGAACCGTTCCTTCCTGCACTACATCGAGCAGGTCCTGCCGGCGCTGGGCGAGCTGGAGGTCAAGCAGGCCACCGTCGACGACCTCGTCGCCCGCGACGGCCTGGAGGTACGCGGCACCGACTCCGCCGCCACGGCGGTGGTCAAGGGCGACGCCCGGATGGCGGAGGTGCTGCGCCGTGCCGTCCGCTCGCACGTCACCCCGCCCACCGAGCCCCTGATGGTGGTCCGCGGTTCGCGCCGGTGGCGGGTACCGGCGTACGAGCTCGAGGAGATCGTGACCGAGCTCCAGGACCGCGACATCCGCTACGGCGCCGCCCGCGACGCGCTGCCGCAGCGGATCGCGCACGCGGTCCTCGTCCGCATGGAGCAGGCGGGCGAGGCGCCGGACGACCGGGTGCAGGACGCGGTGGCCCGCAACCCGGCCGTGAAGGCGGCGGTCAAGGCGGTCTGGCCGGCGGTCGAGCCGGCGAAGCTGGTCCTGCGCCTGCTGTCGGACGCGGACTTCCTGGCCCTGCACGCGGAGGGCGTCCTCACGGCCGACGAACAGAAGCTGCTGCTGTGGCCGAAGCCCTTCCGGAGCGTGAAGTCGGCGAAGTGGTCGGCGGCGGACCTGGTGCTGATCGACGAGGCGGCGGACCTGGTGGAACGGACGCCCTCGCTCGGCCACGTCGTCCTCGACGAGGCGCAGGACCTGTCCCCCATGCAGTACCGGGCGGTCGGCCGCCGCTGCACGACGGGCTCGGCGACGGTACTGGGCGACCTCGCGCAGGGCACCACTCCGTGGGCGACGCGCAGCTGGGAGGAGGCGCTGACGCACCTGGGCAAGCCGGAAGCGGTGCTGGAGGAGCTGACGGCGGGCTTCCGCGTGCCGCGCGAGGTGATCGCGTACGCGTCACGACTGCTGCCCTCGATCTCGCCGGGGCTGGCCCCGGTCTCCTCGGTCCGCGAGACGCCGGGGTCCCTGAGGGTGACCCCGTCCACCGACCTGACGGCGGACGTCATCGCCGCCTGCCGCGCCTCCCTCGTGCACGAGGGCTCGATCGGCCTGATCGCGGCCGACGCCCGGATCCCGGTACTGGCGGAGGCCCTCCGGGCGGCGGGCCTGCCGTACCTCTCCCCCGGCGAGGAGACCACGGCGGAGTCCCGCCTCACCCTGGTCCCGGCGTCGCTGGCGAAGGGCCTGGAGTACGACTACGTGGTCCTGGACGAGCCGGCGGCGATCGTCGACGGCGAGCCGGACGAACGCACCGGGCTGCGCCGCCTGTACGTGTGCCTCACCCGGGCCGTGTCCGGCCTGACGGCGGTCCACGCCGCCACGCTGCCGCTGCCCCTGGCCTGACCCCGCTGCACGGAGCCGCCCTGGGGGCTGCACCCCCCAGACCCCCGCGCCTCAAACGCCGGCGGGGCTGGAGTTGCCTGCACAGCCCGCCCGCCTGCGGACCGTCTCCTGGGGGCCAGCCCCCAGCCCTCCGCGCCTCAAACGCCGGCGAGGCTGAAGTTGCCGACCAGGCTGGAGTTGCCAGCAGCACGCCGGCGCCGGCAAAGACACGGGCGGCGGGAGAACAACGTGAGGGGGCGGGGACGGGGTGGGGTGTCGTCCGGGGCTAAAACGAGATGATTTCGGCGCGCGGTACCGAGCACAACCGGATCCGGATCAGGCGCCGAACATCGAAGCCCGCCCCGGACGACACCCCACCCCGGCACCGACCCCGACCCGAAACCACCCCGCCCGAACCCCGCCCGGCCAGGCAACCGCCCGGCAGGGCAACACCCCACCCCCCAACCGCCCGGCCAGGGCACGGGCTACCCCACCGCCTCGCGCCACTCCGCCACCGCCGCCGCCGAGACCGGCCGCTCCCACCCGGAGGGACGCGCCGCGCCGCCGATGTGGAAGGCGTCGATGCCCGCCTCCCGCAGCACCGGCAGGTGCGCCAGGTTGAGGCCGCCGCCGACCAGGAGCCGCGGCCCGTACCCCGGCTCGCCGCGCCGGCCCGCTGCGGCCTCCGACACCAGCACCGGCAGCCCGTCCGCGACCCCCGCCGCCGACCCCGCCGTCAGGTAGGTGTCCAGTCCCGGCAGCTCCGCGAGGGCCTTCCGCAGGCCGTCCCGGTCCGCCGCGCGGTCGATCGCCCGGTGGAACGTCCACCGGCAGCCGTCCAGCTCCGCCAGCACGGCCTCGACCGCGTCGAGGTCGGGGCTGCCGTCCGGGTGCAGGAAGCCGAGGACGAACTCCTCCGCGCCCTCCGCCCGCAGCCCCCGCACGGTCTCCACCAGCACGGAGAGGTCGCCCGCCGCGAATCCGTCCGCCGTGCGGAGCATCACGCGCAGCGGGATGTCGACCGCCGCCCTGATCGCCGCGAAGGTCTCGCGCGCCGGGCTGAGCCCGTCGGCGGCCATGTCGGTGACCAGTTCGAGGCGGTCCGCCCCACCTGCCCTGGCGGCGACCGCGTCCTCCACGTCGAGGGCGATCACCTCCAGGAGCGCACGGTTGCTCATGTGATCCCCATCCTTATGCCCATATGAAAAATAGGTCTAGTCCAATATCCAGGGTACGGGCCCCACCCGCGCTCCACCAGCACAATCGCGCCAGCCCACAATGTCCGCATGGAAACCCCCGACACCGACCGCCTCCGCGCCCGCTGGGCGGCGACCGCCACCGCCGCCGGCGCCACCCGCGACCCCGCCCCCTACGCCGACCGCCTCCTCACCGCCTGGGCGGAACCCCAGCGCCGGTACCACACCACCGCCCACCTGGCCGAGGTCCTCGCCCGGCTCGACGTACTCGCCGGGCACGCCGACGACACCGCCGCCGTCGAACTCGCCGCCTGGTTCCACGACGCCGTCTACCGCCCCGACCGCTCCGAGAACGAGGAGCGCAGCGCCGCCCTCGCCGAGCGCGCCCTGCCCGAGCTGGGCGTCGACGCGGCCCGCACCGCCGAGGTCGCCCGGCTGGTGCGGCTCACCGTCACCCACGATCCCGCCCCCGGCGACACCAACGGCGAGGCCCTCTGCGACGCCGACCTCGGCGTCCTCGCCGGCGACCCCGCCGCCTACACCGCCTACGCCGCCGCCGTCCGTGCCGAGTACGGCTTCGTCCCCGACGAGGCCTTCCGCACCGGCCGCGCCGCCGTCCTGCGCGGCCTGCTCGCCCTGCCGCGCCTCTTCCGCACCCCGTACGGCGCCGCCCACTGGGAGGGCCCGGCACGCCGCAACCTGGAAGCCGAGCTGGCCTCGCTGACCTGACGTCCGACCTGACATACGGAACGTCCCCGGGAATGCGTCCCGCTTCGCGGCGGTTCGGGAAGTACATGCCCGCAGCCTCCGCACGACCCCGATCCCGTATGCCCGTCGCCGTCTACGTCCTCGGCCTGTCCGTCTTCGCGCTCGGCACCAGCGAGTTCATGCTGTCCGGCCTCCTGCCCCCCATCGCGCAGGACATGGGCGTCACCATCCCGCAGGCGGGCCTGCTGATATCCGCGTTCGCGATCGGCATGGTCGTCGGAGCGCCGCTGCTCGCGGTCGCCACCCTGCGCCTCCCGCGCCGCACCACCCTCATCGCCCTCATCAGCCTCTTCGGCCTCGGCCAGGTCGCGGGCGCGCTGGCACCCACGTACGAGCTGCTCTTCGCCTCCCGCGTGGTGTCGGCCCTCGCCTGCGCCGGGTTCTGGGCCGTCGGCACGGCCGTCGCCATCGCCATGGTCGACCAGGGCCAGCGGGCCCGCGCCCTGTCCGTCATGATCGGCGGCCTGTCTATCGCCAACGTCCTCGGCGTCCCCGCCGGTGCCTTCCTCGGGGAGCACTTCGGCTGGCGCTCCGCGTTCTGGTCGGTCGGCGCCGCCTCCGCCGTCGCCCTCGCCGGCATCCTCGCGCTGATCCCGAAGATCCCGCTGCCCGCCGAGAAGCCCCGCCTCCGCCGCGAGCTGGGCATCTACCGCGACCGCCAGGTGTGGCTGTCGATCGGCATCACGGCCCTGGCCGCGGGCGGCGTCTTCTGCGCCTTCAGCTACCTGTCACCGCTGCTCACGGACGTGGCCGGACTGGACTCGAAGTGGGTGCCGTGGATCCTGGGCCTCTTCGGCGCCGGCGCCCTGGTCGGGACGACCGTCGGCGGGCGCATCGCCGACGCGCACCTGTTCGGGGTGATGCTCTGGGGCATCACCGCCTCGACGGTGTTCCTCGGCGCCCTCACCGTGCTGGCCTCCAGCGCGGCCGCCGCGATCGCCCTGGCGTTCCTGCTCGGAGTCTCGGCGTTCTTCACCGCCCCGGCCCTCAACGCCCGGCTGTTCAACGTCGCCGGAGCGGCCCCGACCCTCGCCGGAGCCACCATCACCGCCGCGTTCAACCTCGGCAACACCGGCGGCCCCTGGCTCGGCGGCACGGTCATCGACGCCGGATTCGGCTTCTCCTCCCCGGCCTGGGCGGGCGCGGCCATGACCGTCACCGCCCTCGCCCTCACCGCCCTCGCCCTCCGCCTGGACCGCCGTACGCCGCCCCGCGCGACCCGCGTGGTGGCCGGCTCCCCCGCCCACCGGGCGGCGGACCCCGTCAGCAGCTGAACGGCCCGGCCCGGGGCGCCGCCCCGGGCCGCGGAGCCACCGGCGCTCAGGCCACCGGCGGGCGGTGTTTCGGCCGTCGCAGGCCCGCCTCCGTGAGGCGGCGGACCAGTTCCTTGCTGCCGATCTCCACCGCGCCCGCCGCGACCGCGTCCGCGTAGCGGTGCGAGGGCACGTCGTAGTGGTCCCGCTCGAAGGCCCGCGGCGGGCAGCCGATGCGGGCCGCGAAGGCGTGCAGTTCCTCGTACGAGACGTCGCTGACCAGGTGCGACCACACGCGGCCGTGTCCCGGCCAGACCGGCGGGTCGATGTACACCGTCACCGGCGTCTCACCGGCCCGGGTGGAGGACGGGGCCGAGGCCGCCCACGGCCGCGACCTTCACCCCGGCCTCCGAGCACACCCAGTGCGGGTCGCGTCCGAGCTCCGGTTCCACGTCCAGCGCGTGCGGCTCCCCGTGCACGCAGACGGGACACATCGGCCAGCGTCCGTACTTCTCCAGCAGGGCGTCCTTCACGTCCTGCGCGACGAGTCCGGCCAGGTAGTCGACCCCCTCCGGCCACTGCTCCACCCACCACCGGCGGTGCGTGACCGAGTCCTCGACAAGGGAGACGACATCGGCATCGGCGACCTCACCGGCGGCGAGATCGGCGAGAACGAGGGCACGGGCGACGTGCAGCGCCTGTTCCAGGGGGGTCGCGTGGTCCATGGGCTCATTGTGGACCCGGACCGGCCGCCGGGCGAAGGCCCCCTTTCCCCGGCGTCTTCCCCGCCTTCTCCCGCGCCACCCCGGCGCACCGGCGGGGGCGTGCCTTCTTGCCCCCGGCCCCGCCGGAAAATAGGTTCCAGCCGTGAGCGACCACCGCACGACCGCGTACGCCGCCCTCCGCGCCGAGCTGGAGACGCTGACCACCGAGGCCTTCCGGCCCGAGCTCGCGGAGATCGACCGGCTCTCCACGCTGGAGATCGTCCGCGTCATGAACGCCGAGGACGCCACCGTGCCCGCCGCCGTCGCCGCGCAGCTGGAGCCGATCGCCGCCGTCGTCGACGCCGTCGCCGAGCGGATGGCCCGCGGCGGCCGGCTCGTCTACGCGGGCGCGGGCACGGCGGGGCGGCTCGGGGTACTGGACGCCAGTGAGTGCCCGCCCACCTTCAACACCGACCCGGCGCAGGTCGTCGGCCTGATCGCGGGCGGCCCGGGGGCCATGGTGAAGGCCGTCGAGGGCGCCGAGGACTCCCGGGAGCTGGCCGCCGCCGACCTCACCGCCCTCGCCCTGACCGCCGGGGACACCGTGGTCGGCGTCTCCGCCTCCGGCCGCACCCCGTACGCGGTCGGCGCGGTCGAGTTCGCCCGTACGCGCGGCGCGCTCACCGTCGGGCTGTCCTGCAACGCCGGGTCCGCCCTCGCGGCGGCCGCCGAGCACGGCATCGAGGTGGTCGTCGGGCCCGAGCTGCTGACCGGCTCCACCCGGCTGAAGGCGGGCACGGCGCAGAAGCTCGTACTGAACCTGATCTCGACGGTCACGATGATCCGCCTCGGCAAGACGTACGGGAACCTCATGGTCGACGTACGCGCCACGAACGAGAAGCTGCGCGCCCGGTCCCGCCGCATCGTGGCGCTGGCGACCGGCGCCCCGGACGCGGAGATCGAGGCGGCGCTCGCGGCGACCGGCGGCGAGGTGAAGGACGCGATCCTCGTCGTCCTCGGCGGGGTCGACGGCCCCGGCGCCGCCCGCCTGCTCGCCGGGGCGCGCGGACACCTCCGCGACGCCCTCGACCGCGCCCGGGCCGAGTCCGGGTAGCGCCCCTTCGGTCCCACTCGGCCCCAGCCCAGTAGACGCCCTCCCACGCAAGGCGAGTACATGTCCACTGACAAGAACCGCGCCACCGCCGCCGCGATCCTCCCCCTGGTCGGCGGCCCGGACAACATCGGCTCCGTCGCGCACTGCATGACCCGGCTGCGCATCGGCCTGCGCGACCGCTCCCTCGTGGACGACGCCGCCCTGCGGGCCGTGCCCGGGGTGCTGGGCGTGGTCGAGGACGACACGTACCAGATCGTGCTGGGACCGGGCACCGTCGCCCGGGTCACGCCCGAGTTCGAGGCGCTGGTCGAGGCGGGCCGCACCCGCGCGGCGGAGCCGGCCGGGGTCACCGCCGGGGACCTCGCCGACCGGGGCGCCGCGCTGAAGGAGGCCCGGAAGGCCCGCAACGCGACCCCCTTCAAGCTGTTGCTGCGCCGCATCGCGAACGTCTTCGTGCCGCTGATCCCCGCCCTGATCGGCTGCGGCGTCATCGCGGGCCTGAACGGCCTGCTCGCCAACCTCGGCTGGGCCCCGGCCGTGGTCCCGGCCCTCGCCGCCATCGCGTCCGGGTTCATGTCGCTGATCGCGGTCTTCGTCGGCTTCAACACCGCCAAGGAGTTCGGCGGCACCCCCGTGCTCGGCGGGGCCGCCGCCGCGGTCATCGTCTTCCCCGGGGTCGCCCGGATCGACGCCTTCGGCGAGCACCTCTCCCCCGGCCAGGGCGGGGTCCTCGGTGCGCTGGCGGCCGCCCTGCTCGCCGTGCACGTGGAGCGGTGGTGCCGGCGCTGGGTGCCGGAGACCCTGGACGTGCTGGTCACCCCGACCCTCACCGTCCTCGTCACGGGCCTGGTCACCCTCTTCGGCCTGATGTTCCTCGCCGGTGAGGTCGCCGCCGCGATCGGCGCCTTCGCGAACTGGCTGCTGGCCGCCGGCGGTGCCCTCGCCGGGCTGGTCCTCGGCGGTCTCTTCCTGCCGCTGGTGATGCTCGGCCTGCACCAGGCGCTGATCCCCATCCACACCACCCTCATCGAGCAGTCCGGCTACACCGTCCTGCTGCCGATCCTCGCCATGGCCGGCGCGGGCCAGGTCGGCGCGGCCCTCGCCGTCTACTGCCGCCTCCCGCGCAACGGCTCGATCCGCACCACCATCAAGTCGGCGCTCCCCGCCGGCTTCCTCGGGGTGGGCGAGCCGCTGATCTACGGGGTCTCCCTGCCGCTGGGCCGCCCGTTCGTCACCGCCTGCGTCGGCGGCGCGGCGGGCGGGGCCTTCGTCGGGCTGTGCAACCAGCTGGGCGTCGACTTCGGCTCCACCGCGATCGGCCCCTCGGGGTGGGCGCTGTTCCCGCTGCTGGACGGTACGTCGGGCATGGGCGCGACCGTCGCCGTCTACGCGGGCGGCCTCGGGGTCGGCTACCTGGTCGGCTTCGCCGCGACGTACTTCTTCGGCTTCACCCCGCAGATGTTGGCGGACCTCGACACCGGCCCCGACCCGGCGCCGCCCGCCGCCTCGGGCACCGGCCCGGAGGCGAAACCCGCGATGGTCTGACCCCTACGACGGCGGGGAGCGACCGGCTCCCCGCCCTGCGGGACGCCTCACCCCATCGAGCTAACGTCCCGCCAACCCGCCCCGCGCCGCCGCATATGCCAGGAGCGTATGCGGCATGTATTCCTTCGCTCCTTCCTCCGCGTACGGCGGTGGCATCGGAAGCACCCCGGGTGGCACGAGCGAGCCCACGCGGACCTACACCATCTCGATGCCGCCCCACGTCGCAGAGGCCACTCGCGCCTGCAGCGGCCCCTCGGGCCTCTCCGCCTACGTCACCGCCGCCGTGGCCCGCCAGATCGAGCGGGACAACCTCAACGAGCTCATCGCCGTGGCCGAAGCCGAGCACGGCCCCATCACCGAGAAGGAGATCCGGGCCACCCGGGAGATCCTCCAGCGTGCCCGCGAAGACCGGACCGGCGAGAACGAAGAGCCCAGGAGCGCCGCATGACCCCACATCCGGTATCGCCGGGCGGCACTCTCGTCCTCGGCCGCGAGGCGCTCGCCAAGGCCGTCGGGCGCGACCGCACGGTCACCCGTTGGCTCACCCTCGCCCGCACCGACGACATGCGGGTGATCACCAGCTCGGCCACCCTCGCCGAGGTCGTGCACCCCGAGATCAGCATGCCCGCCCTCATGTGGGTTCTCTCCCACGTCGTGGTCCAGCCGGTCACGGAGGAGATCGCGCACCGGGCCACCGGCCTGCTCCGTGACGCCGGCCTGCACGGCCATAAGTACGCGATCGACGCCATGCTCGCCGCCACCGCCCTGGCGGCACCGGGGCCCGTCACCGTCCTCACCTCGGACCCCGAGGACCTCACCACCCTCTGCGGCAAGCGGCTCGTCGCCGTCAAGGTCTGACCCGCCCGGCGGCCGCCGGTTCCTTATGACCCGGCGGCCGTCCGCAGGAAGCGGACCAGGTCGTCCACGGAGTAGCCGAGCTTCGGGCCCCGTTCCGCCGCCATCAGGAGCAGCTGCCCGACGATCTCGGCGCCCCAGCCGTCCGTACCGTCCGGGGACCATCCCCACAGCTTCTCGATGCCGAGGTCGCTCATCAGCAGCCCGTACCGCTCGCGGACCTCCAAGCACACGTCGGCGACCGCGTCCAGCAGCCGCTCGCCCGGCCGCTCGCAGCACAGCCCGAAGTACCCGCCGATCTCCTCGGCCACGCACCCGCGCGGCGGCTGCGCCTTGAGCCGCTCGTAGCGGGCGTCGTCGTACGGGGGACACTCCCCCACCGGGCAGTGCACCAGCGTGAACCGCTGCCACCCCGGCGGCGGGGGCGGCTGCGGGCGCCACCCCTTCATCCCGAAGGCCTCCTGCACCTGCGCCGTCGCCTCGTCCGCCGTATCGGCGGTACGCGTCTCCCGCCGCTCCCCGTCGTCCCCGACGGCCGTCCACTCCCCGCCGCCCCCGCCGCTGGGCCGCGCCCTTACGGCGAGCCCCAGACCCTGCCGCCGCCAGCCGCCCCCCACCAGGACCGCCTCCAGCCCGCGCAGCTTCCACCCGAGCTCGAAGGCGAACTGCGCCGCGTCCACCGGCTCGCTCACCGGCCGGCCCGCTCGTGCAGGACGGCGGCCAGCCGGAGCGCGGTGTCGATGTTGCAGCGCCCGAGGTCGACCAGGGGCAGTCCGTACGTACCGGCCGCCGAAACCCGCTCCACGTCCAGCGACGGGAACACCACCCCCACCCCGCCCAGTGCGTCCTTCAACTGCCGGACGGCCTCTTCGGCCGCCCTCATCCGCTCCTGCGGGGAGAGCACCATGACATATCACCTTCCACTCTGAGTATTCAGCTTCTGTACACAGAGTGGCGATCAGGTGGCTAGCCTTTCAAGTGGGCCACCACAGCAACCGCACATGCTGGACCGGGAGTTGTCATGCCACGCAAGAAACTCGATCCCTCATCACCCCGCGCCCTCCTCGGCGCCGAGCTCCGCGTAGCCCGCGAACGTGCTGCGATGAGCCAAGCCGCGCTCGGCGAACGGCTTTTCGTGAGCGGCTCGTACGTCGGCCAGATGGAAGTGGGCACCCGCAGAATCACACTCGAACTGGCCAAGGCGATAGACGCCATCCTGGGGACGGAGGGCTTCTTCAGCCGCAACTGCGGCAAGGACGGCAAGTCCAAGTACCCCGACCACTTCGCGGAGGCGGCCGAAGCGGAGGCGGAAGCCCTGACCATCCGGGAGTACGCGCCGCTGGCCATCCCGGGCGTGCTTCAGACCGAGGCGTACGCCCAAGAGGTATTCCGCGCCTACCGGCCGACCGCAACTGAGGATGTCATCGACGAGCTGGTCAGGAACCGACTCGACCGCGCCGCTCTACTGAAGGACCCAACAAGGCCGGAGTTGTGGTGCCTTCTTGACGAGACCGTCCTCCGGCGGACAGTCGGAGGCGCATCCGTGATGGCCGTATCCCTACGGCACATCGCAGGTCTGATCCGTTCATGCCGAATCATCGTTCAAGTTCTCCCCTTCAGCGCAGGTGCACACGCATCGATGGGAGGCACCCTGAAGCTGATGTCGTTCACGGACGCTCCCCCGCTGGCCTACGTACAAGGCAATGCAACGGGCATGCTGTTGGACGATCCAGCTACGGTCACTCGTCACACGCTGACCTACGATCTCCTCACGGCCAGCGCACTGCCACCACGCATGTCGCTGGCGCTGATCGAGTCAGTGGCGGAGGAATACGAGCATGAAGCCCATGCCTAAGTACGACCTGTCGACAGCCATCTGGCACAAGTCCAGCTACAGCGACGGCACTGGCGGCGACTGCCTGGAAATGGCCACGTGGCGCAAGTCCAGCCACAGCGACGGCAGCGGCGGCAGTTGCGTCGAAATGGCCAGCTGGCGGAAGGCCACCCACAGCGGCGGCAGCGGCGGCGACTGCGTCGAGGTCTGCGACGCGCACACCGACCTCGTCCCCGTGAGGGACTCCAAGCAGCCCGAAGGCCCGCACGTGGTGTTCCACGCGCGGGCCTGGGCGACCTTCGTCGCGGCGCTCTGACCGGTCAGAGGCCGTTGGTGAACAGCAGCTGGTTCGGCGAGCCCTTGCTGAGCGAGGTCAGGATGTCCTTGGTGGACTCCTCACCCAGGAAGTTGGCGATGTCCGCCGGCAGCTCGTTCGGGTGCGCCTGCTTGTAGAGGGCGACGACACCGGCGACGTGCGGCGCGGCCATGGACGTACCGTTCAGGGCCACGCTGCCGCCGCGCAGCTTCGCGGAGACGATCTCCTGGCCGGGGGCGTACAGGGAGACGCAGTTTCCGTAGTTGGAGAAGGTGGTCTCCTCGTCCCAGCGGTTGGTCGCTCCCACGGTGACCACGCGGGTAGCCGACGCGGGCGAGACGTTGCAGGCGTCCTGCGCCTCGTTGCCCGCCGCGATGACCGGCAGGACGCCCGCGTCGGACAGGGCGTTGGCCGCGTTGTTGAGGGCCTCGGAACGCGGGCCGCCCAGGGAGCCGTTGAGCACGGCCGGCTGCTTGGCGTTCTTGGCCACCCAGTCCATGCCCGCGATCATGCCGGCGTAGGAGCCCCTGCCGTCACAGCCGAGGACGCGCACGCTCACCAGGTTCGCCTTGCGCGCGACGCCGTACGTGGCGCCCGCGACCGTGCCCGCGACGTGCGTGCCGTGGCCGTTGCAGTCCTGGCCCCGCTGGGTCGCGGCGTCCGGCATCGCGTCGAACCCGAACGTGGCGCGGCCGCCGAACTCGCTGTGGAGGTAGTCGATGCCGGTGTCGAGGATGTAAGCGGTCACCCCGGCGCCGCTGCCGCTGACGGTGAAGTCGTTGTTGAGCGGCAGCTGTCGCTGGTCGATGCGGTCCAGGCCCCAGGAGGAGGACGGGGCCCGGCTGGCGCTCGGAGCGGCGGGCATCGGTACGGAAGCCACCTTGGTGTTCTCCTCGACCGCCTTCACCCCGACGGTCAGCCGGAGGGCCTCCAGCTGGAGCGGGGTGAGCGGGACCGCGAAGCCGTTGAGCGCGGAGGAGTAGACGTGCTTCGGCTTCAGCCTGAGCTTCTCCGCCAGCTTCGCCGCGTCCACGCCCTTGTCGAGGGTGACGATGTACTCGCCGGGCACGGCGTCGGCGGACGTCTGCAGCGGAGCCGGGGTCGGCTCGGGCGCGGCGGCGGACGCCGTGCCGGCGGCCACCGGGGCGAGGGCGAGGACGGTGGCGGTGGCTACACCTGCGATGAGGCGCATGGGGGGACTCCCGAGGGGAAGGGCTGACATGAGGGCCGCCCTCTCGCGGGTCCGCAGAACGCGTCCCTGAAGGCGGCCGTCCTCTTCATCGGTCCGCTGCCGAGGGGGACTTGAACCACCCTCCCCGCTTGGCCGATGGACGCCGCGGCGAGCCTCGCCCGTTCGCCGCAGCCGTTGCAGAAAGGATCCTTCCCGCTGCCGTCCGGGGCCTACGGCCCGCCGGGCCACCCGCTCGCGCGTTCGGGAACTTCACCCGTACGGGCAGTCACCCGTCGAGGGGGCGCACTCGTTGTTCACTCCTGCCCGTGGGCGCCACGCCGCCGGGGTCGTTGACCGGCCCGGCCGTGCGTGATGACCTCCGGGTCATGCGCACTCGCCCGAGCCGTCCCCTGCCGGCGGCCGTCGCCGCCGCCGCACTGGCCGCCGTAGCCGTACTGCCCGCCCTGCCGGCCCACGCCGTCACGCCGCCCGGCTCCGCGACCGCCCGGGCGGTACCGGCGCCCGAGCACCCCTCGTACATCGTCACCGTGCACGAAGGGCTCGACCCGGCCGTGGTCGCCGAGGCGTACGGGATCCGGCCGACGCACGTCTACCGCGACGCGGGCAACGGCTTCGCCGCCCGCCTCTCCCCGGACCAGGTGCGGGCCCTGCGAGACACCCCGGTGGCGGAGTCCGTCGAGGAGGACGGCGAGGCCAGGGGCGTGCCCGCCTAGGCAGGAGGACGCTGGCAATGCCATCGTCGTGTGCCGAGGGCCGGATCGACTTGAGCGAAGCAACTTGATTTTGACCTCAAGGTCAAAAACGGTGTTACGGTGGCTTCATGGGCAGGCCGAAGCAGTTCGATCCGGACGTGGCGGTGGAGCGCGCGATGGGCGTGTTCTGGCGCAAGGGGTACGCGGCGACGACGCCGCAGGACCTCGTGGACGAGGTCGGCATCGGCAAGGGCAGTCTGTACAACACTTTCGGCAGTAAGCATGCCCTGTTCGAGCGGGCCCTGATGCGCTACCGCGACTCGCAGGCCGCGTGGCTGGAGGCGCTTCTCGATCACCCCGGTTCGGCGAAGGATCGACTGCGGGGTGCGCTGGAGGCGCTGGTCGAGCTCGACCTGGGCGACCCGGATCGACGCGGTTGCATGGCGGTCAACACCGCCGCCGAGTTGGCCACCTCGGACGCCGAGACGGCGGACACGGTACGCAAGATGTTCGCGCGTACGGAGAGCGCGTTCCGGGCGACCATTGAGGAAGGTCAGCGGGCCGGCGAGATCGCCGGCGGCCGCGACGCGGCGGCGACGGCCGCCTGGTTGCTCGCGACAGTAATCGGTATGCGTGTACTGGCGAAGACCGCCGAGGATGCCACGCAGTTGAGGCGGGTCGTGGACGCGGCGATGGCGTCGCTGTAGTCCGACACCACCGGTCGGCACCGTCCTCTTTGCGGCCTAATTTTGTACCTGCAGTTCAAATATATTCAAGGAGTCTGACATGGAGCTCGATCTCGCCGGGAAGACCGCTGTCGTCACCGGGGCCAGCCGGGGCGTGGGGCTCGCGATCACACGGCTGCTCGTCGCCGAGGGGATGCGCGTGGTGGGTGCGGCCCGGACGATCACGGCCGAGCTGAAGGAGGCCGGCGCCCACCCGGTCGCGGTCGACTTGAGCACGCCGGAAGGCGCCGAGGAGCTAGAGGCGCAGGCGCTCGCGGAGCTCGGCGGCGTGGACACCCTGGTGAACAATCTGGGCGGTGGTGACACGTTTACCCTGAACGGGTTCCTCGCGACCGATGACGCCCTGTGGGCGCACAGCTTCGAGGTCAACCTGTTCGGCACGGTCCGGGTCACCCGTCGGCTGCTGCCGAGCGTCTTGGAGCGCCGCGGTTCGGTGGTGAACATCTCGTCGATGAGTGCACGCCTGCCGGGCACGGGCCCGATCGAGTACGGCGTCGCGAAGGCGGGTCTCAACGCGTTCGGCAAGGCGCTGTCCGAGGAGTTCGGACCCCAGGGTGTGCGTGTGAACACCGTCTCCCCCGGTCCGACGCGTACCGGTATGTGGGAGGACGCTGACGGCTTCGGTGCCCGCCTCGCAGAGGCGAACGGTGTCGGGCACCGCGACTTCGTGGCCGGGGTACCCGCGGCGATGGGTATGACCACTGGCCGCATGGTCGAGGCCGACGAGGTCGCGGCCGTCGTCGCGTTCCTCGTCTCGGACCGCGCGGCCAGCGTCACCGGTGCTGATTACGTCGTCGAGGGCGGCGGCATCAAGACGGTGTGAGACGACTGGCGCGCTGGCGGTGAGGGGACGTCCGCCCCAGCGGATGGCCTCGCTGCGGATTCGGGTGCGTTCGCACCGCCCGAGCTGCCGCATCCGTCTGAATCACGCATGCCGCTACGGCCGGTGCACGGTCAGCCGCGAGACCTCGTACGACATCTCGCTGACCTCCGGGTCGGGCGCGGGGTGGTAGCGGCCGGCGCACACGGACAGGTTGACGATCAGGTACGCGTGCCAGCCTCGGCCGACGCCCCTGTTGTCGGAGTAGACGCGCCGGCCGTTGACCCACCAGACCACCGACCTGCGGCCGAACTCCACCTTCAGGTCGACCCATCCGCCGGGCCGGACGCTCGGGTCGCGGTAGTAGCGGTGGGCCTCCCGGACGTGGTTGGACAGCTCCAGCAGGTCGGGGTTGTCGGGGTGGTACTCGAAGACGTCGATCTCCTGGCCGCCGTCCCGCCAGGTCCAGATGGCGGGCCAGGCGCCCATCTCCTCCGGCAGCCGGACACGGGCCTCCAGCACGTCGCCGGTGCGGGCCTGGAAGCCCTCGTCGCTGCCCTCGGTGGTGAGCAGCCCGGCATCCCAGTTGCCGTCGGGGCGCCGGGTCGCCCGGAAGGTGCCGGTGCGGCTGTAGGCGGGGTCGGGGGTGAGGTGGTCGAGCTTGTTGTCGCCGGGGTTGACGGGGCCGCCGTCGGGATAGGCCCAGGAGCGGCCGACCACCCACTGGGTGGTGGAGGAGAAGTCGGCGGTGAAGACGGGGGACAGGCGGGGCGGCGTCATACGCCGGAGCCATGCGAGCGGGTGCGGGAGCATACGGTGCCTATGCCCGGTAAGCACCCGAACGCACCGCGATTCTGACGGAGCGTAGTCGCACAAGCGCTCTCCGGTTTGGCGCGCCGTGCGCCCCCTTGCGGAATAGCGTGGAAATACCACTCTTTGTCTCGCGAAAGGGACGACCATGAACCGCAAGCGTCGCCTCACGCTGCTCGCACCACCCTTCGCCCTCGC
This sequence comes from Streptomyces sp. NPDC029122, assembly GCF_055569445.1. Lineage (NCBI taxonomy): Bacteria > Bacillati > Actinomycetota > Actinomycetes > Kitasatosporales > Streptomycetaceae > Streptomyces > Streptomyces sp. NPDC029122. Next base: position 115,139 of record NZ_JBVHWK010000018.1, read on the forward strand.
GGTCGCGCTCTCCCCGTACGCCGGTGCGCAGGCGGTGGCCGCGCCCGCCAAGCCGAGCTGTGCCCTCGAGAGGACCGCTGTCGAAGGCAAGTTCCAGCTGACCGGGCAGGGGTTCGCCAAGGGGGAAAAGGTGTCGTACGCCTCGAACGCCGGGGCTTCCGGATCGGGGCACCCCGTCTCGGCCACGGGAACCATCCTCGTGCCGGACCTTCCCGACGGCCAGTACCACGTCGTGAGCTCCGACGGCGAGGAAAGCGTCAAGTGCGCCAAGGCCCGCTCGGAGAAGCAAGAGGAGAACTTCCAGCGCGGCAAGGGCTACACCGACGGCTACCAGACGGTCAAGGCGAACTGCGAGGCCACCAAGCCGAAGACGGCCACGCCGAACCACCCGAGCTACGACAAGGGCTGGGACGCGGGAGCCGCGGCGGCGGCGAAGGAGTTCTGCTGAGCCGGGTCTTCGGGTCGGGCTCCCGCACCGCACCGCGCTCCCCCCGGCACCAGGATGCCGGGGGGAGCGCGGTGGTGGGCGCGTGGGGACCGGTCAGGTTCCGGGCGCGCAGGTGAGGGTGAACGTCAGGCTGTCGGCCACATTGCCCGTGAACAGCTGGACGGACACCTTCGGAACCGGCTCCGTGACCGCCGCACGCGTGGGGGACTTCACGACGAACGGCACGGCCGCGGTCTCCGGGGCGTTGAACTTGAGGGAGGGCGAGATCTGCTTGCCCTGGCCCGCCCAGATGTAGTCGACCTCTCCGGTTCCGGTACCGGAGAACTTGCCCTCGAACGTCACGTTCTGCGGTTTCGTGCAGTCGACCGCCGCGGGGGTGGTGGACGCACCCGTGATGTCCGCGGACGTGATCTTGGGCTTGGCGGGCTGCCTGGGGGGCTTGGAGCAGCCGGTCGTCCGCTCGTTCCTGCCCCAGCCGCTCTTCACGGTGTAGGAGCCGTTCTTGACGTTCTCCTCCGTGGCGGAGCCCGCCCCGTTGGCGTTCCGTTCGAAGTTCTCCGGGCCCGTGACCCTGAGCAGTTGGCCGCCCCTGAAGCCGGTCATCACGAGGTCGAACTCGACGGGGTTCGTCCCCGGCGCCACGACGAGCCGGCAGGTCGCCTGGGGGGCGGCGGCCGTGACGGGGGCGGCCTGCGCGGACAGTGCGGGCGGCACGGCGACCGCGGTGACCAGGAGCGGGGCGAGAAGTGCGTAACGGGCATGCCGATTCATGCGTTCCCTCCTTGCCGGGAAAGCATCGATGGTGAGCGCGGATCCCGGCGGCGCGAGCGCGCCAAGGGCCCGGGTGCGGGTGGTCCCGGGTGCGACGCGGCCGGGGAAGACGGGGCACGCGCACGCGGCCTCGTCCGCCTCGGATCGCCTTCCCCGGACCGGCGGTTCACCGGTCGGGGAGCCGCCCTCCCGGGCACGGACGTCCTGTTCCAGGCTAGCTCCGCACGCTGTCGGCGGCACGCCGGGCCGCGGGGCCCCGCGCCGCCTCGACGAAGGCGCGGATCAGCTCCGGGGACTTCACCCCGCGCTCCCGCTCGACCCCGCTGGAGACGTCCACGCCCCAGGCGCCGGTCGCCGCCACGGCCTCGCGGACGTTGCCCGGGGTCAGCCCGCCGGCCAGCAGCCAGCGCCCCTCGGGCGCCGTGAACTCCTCCGAGCCCCAGTTCCAGGGCTTGCCGGAGCCCGGGTCGGGGGCGTCGATGAGCAGCAGGTCCTCCCCGTACCCGCCGCAGCGCTCGACGTGCTCGGCGGTGGCGCGCAGCAGCGTACGCCCCGGGGCGCGCAGCTCCTCGTAGTACGCGGCGGGCTCGTCCCCGTGGAGCTGTACGCCGCGCACGCCGCTCTCCTCCGTCAGCCGGCGCACCTCCTCGACGGACTGCCCCCGGAACACCCCGACGGTCAGCACCCCGCCGGGCACCCGCGCGGCGAGCTCCCGGGCCTCGGCGGCGCCGATGGTCCGGGGGCTGCCGGGCGCGAAGACGAACCCGACGGCGTCGGCCCCGGCCGCCACGGCCACGTCGACATCGTGCGCGGTCCGTAGCCCGCAGATCTTGACGAACAGATCGCTCATGTCCCCAGTCAATCAAAACCCCCCGATCGGTGGTGATCCGTCTCGGCACCCGGGCGGGGCCATGCACACGCCGCTAGCCTGGAACGGGGCCCACGCCCAGTGCACAGCACACCACGCGGAGGACGACGGTGACGATCATGATCGAACGGGCCACACCGATAGAGCAGGCGGCACCGCCGACGTTCGAGACACTCCTGCGCACGGTCGCGGAACTGAACACGCCAGACGGCTTCAAGGCCGAGCTCATCCGGGGGAAGATCGTCGTGTCGCCGTTTTCGCAACTGCGCTATTCCCGCCGCATGCGAATGCTGCGCGAGCAGCTCCAGGCTCACGTCCCGAAGGGGCACTTCGCGGACACCTCGCCCTTCCTCTTCCGCTTCGCAGCGTCGGAGCGCGGCTACGGACCGGACCTGTACGTCGCGGACGAGGCGGCGTTCGAAGAGGACGGGCTGTACGCGGACGGGGAGGCGCTCTCGCTCGTCGGTGAGTTCACGTCCGTCTCCACCAAGGACGTCGACTGGAACGAGAAGCTGGACGTGTACGGCCGGCTCGTGCCGGTCTACCTCGTCATCGACATGCAGGACTCGGAGATCACCTGCTTCTGGGACCCCTCACCGCACGGGTACCGCGCCCGCAAGACGGTGTCCTTCGGTGAGCCGCTGCCCGTCCCGGAGCCCTTCGGCTTCGAACTGGACACCACCGGCTTCTAGCGGACCGGAAACGCCCGAGGGGGGGGGGGGGGGGGGGGGGGGGGGGGGGGGGGGGGGAGGTGGGGGGGGGGGGGGGGGAGAGAGGGGGGGGAAGAGGAGGAGATGACACACATC
>NZ_JBVHWK010000018.1:118041-151429 GCF_055569445.1 Streptomyces sp. NPDC029122
TCTGGTGTGCTTTCCCTCTCTCTACGCCTTTGGAATGGGAAACAAGCACCCACGGGGTAGAGAGAAAGCAAACGCTGCCGGCGCCCCCCCCCCCGGGGGGGGGGGGGCCCCCCCGCCCTCGGTACGAGAACAGCGGACCAACCAGAGGCCGGAGCCAGGGGCCGATCAGAAGTCCATGTCACCGCCCGGCATGCCGCCCGGAGCGGCGGCGGCCTTCTCCGGCTTGTCGGCGATGACGGCCTCGGTGGTCAGGAAGAGCGCGGCGATGGACGCGGCGTTCTGCAGGGCGGAGCGGGTGACCTTCGCCGGGTCGATGATGCCCTCGGCGATCATGTCGACGTACTCGCCGGTCGCGGCGTTCAGACCGTGGCCGACGGCCAGGTTGCGCACCTTCTCGACGACGACGCCGCCCTCGAGACCACCGTTGACGGCGATCTGCTTCAGCGGGGCCTCCAGCGCGAGCTTCACGGCGTTGGCGCCGGTCGCCTCGTCACCGGTGAGCTCGAGCTTCTCGAAGACCGAGGAGGCCTGGAGCAGGGCCACGCCACCGCCGGCGACGATGCCCTCCTCGACGGCCGCCTTCGCGTTGCGGACGGCGTCCTCGATGCGGTGCTTGCGCTCCTTGAGCTCGACCTCGGTCGCGGCACCGGCCTTGATGACGGCCACGCCGCCGGCCAGCTTCGCGAGGCGCTCCTGGAGCTTCTCGCGGTCGTAGTCCGAGTCGGAGTTCTCGATCTCGGCGCGGATCTGGTTGACGCGGCCCTGGACCTGGTCGCTGTCACCGGCACCGTCGACGATGGTGGTCTCGTCCTTGGTGATGACGACCTTGCGGGCGCGGCCGAGCAGGTCGAGACCGGCGTTCTCCAGCTTGAGGCCGACCTCCTCGGAGATGACCGTGCCGCCCGTGAGGATGGCGATGTCGCCGAGCATGGCCTTGCGGCGGTCGCCGAAGCCCGGGGCCTTGACGGCGACGGACTTGAAGGTGCCGCGGATCTTGTTGACGACCAGGGTCGACAGGGCCTCGCCCTCGACGTCCTCGGCGATGATCAGCAGCGGCTTGCCGGACTGCATGACCTTCTCCAGGAGCGGCAGCAGGTCCTTGACCGAGCCGATCTTGGAGTTGACGATCAGGATGTACGGGTCGTCCAGGGACGCCTCCATACGCTCCATGTCGGTGGCGAAGTACGCCGAGATGTAGCCCTTGTCGAAGCGCATGCCCTCGGTGAGCTCCAGCTCCAGACCGAAGGTCTGGGACTCCTCGACGGTGATGACGCCTTCCTTGCCGACCTTGTCCATGGCCTCGGCGATGAGCTCGCCGATCTGGGTGTCGGCGGCGGAGATGGAGGCCGTGGAAGCGATCTGCTCCTTGGTCTCGACATCCTTGGCCTGGGCCAGCAGGGCAGCCGATACGGCCTCGACGGCCTTCTCGATACCGCGCTTGAGGGCCATCGGGTTGGCACCGGCGGCCACGTTGCGCAGACCCTCGCGGACGAGCGCCTGGGCGAGGACGGTCGCGGTGGTCGTACCGTCACCGGCGACGTCGTCCGTCTTCTTGGCGACTTCCTTGACCAGCTCTGCGCCGATCTTCTCGTACGGGTCCTCGAGCTCGATCTCCTTGGCGATGGAGACGCCGTCGTTGGTGATCGTGGGGGCGCCCCACTTCTTCTCAAGGACGACGTTGCGACCCTTGGGGCCAAGGGTGACCTTGACGGCGTCGGCGAGCTGGTTCATGCCACGCTCGAGACCGCGCCGGGCCTCCTCGTTGAACGCGATGATCTTGGCCATGGTGAAGTGGTCCTCCCGGACAGGGGTGGATTGCTCCGGACCGCGCCCGCGCCCGCGACGGACGGCCTGCGGATCCGGCGGTTCCTTCCCGCCGGACCCTGCGGGCCTCACCGACCCGGTCCTCGTCTTAGTAGCACTCTCACCCGGAGAGTGCTAACGCCAATGATTAGCACTCGACCCCCACGAGTGCAAGCGGCTTCCGGCAACACGCGGGCGAGACGGGGCCGACACGCAGGAGGGGCCCACACCCTGTCCAGGATGTGGGCCCCTCATGCGTGTGCGTGCGTCGGTGGCCGAACGCGTCCGCTCCGGCTCAGCCGGCCGCGAGCTTGACCATGTCCGCCTGCGGACCCTTCTGGCCCTGCGAGATCTCGAACTCGACCCGCTGACCCTCTTCGAGGGTGCGGTACCCGTCCATCTGGATGGCGCTGTAGTGGACGAACACATCCGCACCACCGTCGACCGCGATGAAGCCGTAGCCCTTCTCCGCGTTGAACCACTTGACGGTGCCCTGAGCCATGCCTAACTCCCCTATTACTGGCCCTTGCGCAGGACCGCACTTCGCGGTCCCGGGTCAGAACTTGCGCCGGAACGCCTCGACCGCGGCTGAATGTATCCGCACCGGTGCTGTCAGCAACAGGTCAATCCGACGAGAAATCTGGACACGCGGAAACGTTGAAATAGAGTGAAAATTTGGAATATTCCAGGGCAACTCGGGCCAGACAAGCAGCACCAAAGGCCCAAAAGGCGCGCGCATGTTGACTCAATGTCAACCATCCGTCGGCCCGCTCATATGCGGCGGGCAAGAACAGCGGAGGGGACTGCCCCAACTCTACCGCGCCCAATCAAGCAGAATTGCCCCCTCCGTTTATGACGGAGGGGGCAATTCTGATGTGTTCGGTCAGCAGCCGCCGGCCACCGCGGGGATGATCGAGACGCCGGCGCCGTCCGGCGTCGCCGCCTGCAGGCCGCCCTCGAAGCGCACGTCGTCGTCGTTGACGTAGACGTTCACGAAGCGGCGCAGCTTGCCCTGGTCGTCCAGGACGCGCGCGGCGATGCCCGGGTGGTTCTGCTCCAGGGACTCGATGACCTCGGCGAGGGTCGCGCCCTCGGCCGGGACCTCGGCCTTGCCGCCGGTGTAGGTGCGCAGGATGGTGGGGATGCGGACGTTGACGCTCATGGCGCTACTGCCTTTCCGGTAGAGCAGGGGGAGATGGTCAGGCCAGGCCGGCGGCGCGGAACGCGTCCAGGCTGGGGCGGATGGTGGCGGTCTGGCCGCTGTCCGCGGCCACCGCCTCCAGGGTCTTGAGGCCGTCACCGGTGTTCAGGACCACGGTGGTCAGGGCCGGGTCGAGCTGCCCGTTCTCGATCAGCTTCTTCGTCACGCCGACGGTCACGCCGCCCGCGGTCTCGGCGAAGATGCCCTCGGTCTGCGCCAGGATCTTGATGGCCTCGACGACCTGCTCGTCGTTCACGTCCTCGACGTAGCCGCCGGTGCGCCGCGCGATGTCCAGGACGTACGGGCCGTCCGCCGGGTTGCCGATGGCCAGGGACTTGGCGATGGTGTTCGGCTTCTGCGGGCGGACCACGTCGTGACCGGCCTTGAAGGCGGTCGACACCGGGGAGCAGCCCTCGGCCTGGGCGCCGAAGATCTTGTACGGCTTGTCCTCGACGAGGCCCAGCTTGATCAGCTCCTGGAGGCCCTTGTCGATCTTCGTCAGCTGGGAGCCGGACGCGATCGGGATGACGATCTGGTCGGGCAGGCGCCAGCCGAGCTGCTCGCAGATCTCGTACGCCAGGGTCTTGGAGCCCTCGCCGTAGTAGGAACGCAGGTTGACGTTGACGAAGCCCCAGCCCTCGCCCAGCGGGTCGCCGATGAGCTCGGAGCAGAAGCGGTTGACGTCGTCGTAGTTGCCCTCGATGCCGACCAGGTCGCCGCCGTAGACGCCGGCCATGACGACCTTGCCCTGCTCCAGGTCGTGCGGGATGAACACGCACGAGCGGAAGCCGGCGCGGGCGGCCGCGGCGCCGACGGCGCCGGCCAGGTTGCCGGTGGAGGAGCAGGACAGGGTGGTGAAGCCGAAGGCGCGGGCGGCCTCGACGGCGATGGCCACGACGCGGTCCTTGAAGGAGTGCGTCGGGTTGCCGGAGTCGTCCTTCACGTAGAGCTTGCCGGTGAAGCCCAGCTCCTTGGCCAGGTTCTCGGCGTCCACGAGCTTGGTGAAGCCCGGGTTCAGGCTCGGCTTGGAGGCCACGTCCGCCGGGACGGGCAGCAGGGGCGCGTAGCGCCAGATGTTGTTCGGGCCGGCCTCGATCGCGGCGCGCAGGGCCTCCGGGTCGCCGAGCGGAAGCTCGTAGGCGACTTCCAGGGGGCCGAAGCACTCGACGCAGGCGAAGATCGGGCCGAGCTCGAAGCGGGTGCCGCACTCACGACAGGAAAGGCCGGTGGCGGGTCCCAGATCGACGGACCCGGTGGTGGCAGAGGTGGCGACAGTCTGTGCAGCCATGATGGCGAGGCCCTTTCTCCTCATCTTCCCCATGGCGCACTTCGCCATGAGACGGAATTGGCACCTTCCCTAGCCGGGGCCTCGCGTGGCGAGAACCGACTGGAGGGTTGCCGGGGCTTCAACGGGCCGTGTCCCTCTGCCCCTCTGGATGAGCGGTATGGCACCGGCACACGCGCTCTCTGGCGCGCCGGTGCGTTTGTACGCGGGACCCCCGGCATGCGGTGGTCCTTCGCGTTGTTCAAGACTGTAACCGAAGGGGCGGGCGGTTGAGACAGCCGTCCGAACCGCGAGATGGATCACAATTCGGCCGAAAACCGCCGAGTGCCGCCGAGTACCGAGCGCCGGGCATCGGGTGCCGAGTGCCGCAGAGAAGCCCAGGGAGTGCTGAGAGTGCTGGATGACGTGGAGCGCTGGCTGGCGGTCCGCTCCTGGTCCGCCGCCGACCGACCGCTCGACCGGCTGCTCGACCGGAAACGGGCGTCCGGTACGACGGTGAGCGTGGTGCTGCCCGCGCTCGACGAGGAGGCCACGGTCGGGCAGATCGTGGAGGTGATCCGGCGCGACCTCATCGAGGGCCTCGCGGTCCCCCTGGTGGACGAGCTGGTGGTGGTCGACTCCGGCTCCACCGACCGTACGGCCGAGGTCGCGGCGAACGCCGGTGCCCGGGTGGTGCACCGGGACTCGGTGCTGCCGCGGATCCCGGCCGTGCCCGGCAAGGGCGAGGTGCTGTGGCGCTCGCTGCTGGCCACCACCGGGGACATCGTCTGCTTCGTGGACGCCGACCTGCGGGACTTCGACTCCGCCTTCGTCTCCGGGATCGTCGGACCGCTGCTGACCGACCCGCCGGTGCAGTTCGTCAAGGCGATGTACGACCGCCCGCTCGGCGACGCCCCGGGCCAGGGCGGGCGCGTCACGGAGCTGGTGGCCCGCCCCCTCCTCAACCTCCACTGGCCCCAGCTGGCCGGCTTCGTCCAGCCGCTGGGCGGCGAGTACGCCGTACGCCGCTCCCTGCTGGAGCGGCTGCCCTTCCCCGTCGGGTACGGGGTGGAGCTGGGTCTGCTGGTGGACGCGCTGCACACGGTCGGGCTGGACGGACTGGCCCAGGTGGACGTCGGGGTCCGGCTGCACCGGCACCAGGACGGGCAGGCGCTGGGCCGGATGGCCGCGGCGATCTACCGCACCGCGCAGCTGCGGCTCGCGCGCGGGCACGCCCCCGGCCACCGCCGGGGGCACCCACAGGTACGGCCGAGGCTGACGCAGTTCGAGCGGGGGCCGGACGGGTTCGTTCCGCGCACGTACGCGGTGGACACGGAGGAGCGGCCGCCGATGCTGGAGGTCGAGGAGTACGCGGTCCGGCGGGTGGCGTGAGCCCCGGGTCGGCGGGTGGCGTGAGCCCCGGGTCGGCCAGGACGTGACGAACCGGACAATTACCGGACGTTTGAGCGAGGACCGACCGGGCTAGGTTCGCCGCATGGCTTCCCGTATGGCTTCTCAGGTTCTCGTCGCCGCCAACCGCGGCCCGCTCTCGTACGCCCTCGACGCCGACGGCACCCTCAGCTCCCGCCGCGGCGGCGGCGGCCTCGTCTCCGGCCTGTCCGCGGCGCTCGCCGCGCAGCCGGAGGCCCTGTGGATCTGCGCGGCCCTGTCGGACGCCGACCGGGAGGCGGTCCACCGGGGCGTCTCCGAGCCCGGCGTCCGGATGCTGGACATCGATCCCGAGGTGTACGACGACGCCTACAACGGCATCGCGAACTCCGTGCTCTGGTTCACCCACCACCACCTGTACGACGTCCCGCGCGAGCCGGTCTTCGACGCCGCGTTCCGCCGCCGCTGGGACTCGTACACCGCGTACAACCAGGCCTTCGCCCAGGCCCTGGCGGAGGAGGCGGCGGAGGGCGCGTCGGTCCTGGTCCAGGACTACCACCTCGCCCTGGTCCCGGGGGCCCTGCGCGAACTGCGCCCGGACCTGCGGATCGCGCACTTCACGCACACCCCGTGGGCCTCGCGGGAGTTCCTGGGCATGCTCCCGGACGACATCCGCAGCCGGCTGGTGTGGGGCATGCTCGGTGCGGACCTGGTCGGCTTCCACACCTGGGCGTGGGCACACAGCTTCATGGCCGGCGCGCAGCTGGACGACGAGCGGGGCGTCGCCGAGCCGAAGTTCCCGGCCGGGGTGGAGCCGTCGAAGTCCCGCTACGTCGACAAGAACCCCATGAGCCCCGTGCGGCACAAGCGGACCGACGTCGCGGTCTTCGCCCTCGGCGTGGACGAAGAAGACCTGCGCAAGCTCGCGCACCGGCCGGAGGTCGACGACAAGCTGGCCGCGCTGAGGGCGGAGGTCGGCGACCGGAAGACCATCGTCCGGGTCGACCGCACGGAACTGTCGAAGAACGTCCTGCGCGGCCTGCTGGCCTACCGGGAGCTGCTGACCGTCCACCCCGAGTGGCGCGGCCGCGTGGTGCACCTGGCGTCCGCCTACCCCTCGCGGCAGGACCTGGAGGTGTACCGGGCGTACACGGCGTCGGTGCGCGAGCTGGCGGCGGAGATCAACGAGGAGTTCGGCACGGAGGACTGGCAGCCGGTCCTCCTCTCCGTGCAGGACGACTTCGCCCGCTCCCTGGCCGCGTACCGCCTGGCCGACGTGGCACTGATCAACCCGGTGCGGGACGGGATGAACCTGGTCGCCAAGGAGATCCCGGTGGTGTCGGAGGCGGGCTGCGCGCTGGTGCTGTCCACCGGGGCGGGGGCGTACGAGGAGCTCCGCGGGGACGCGCTGACGGTCAACCCGTACGACGTCTCCGCGACGGCCGAAGCCCTCCACGAGGCCCTGTCCATGCCGGCGGCGGAACGCGCGGAACGCACCAAGCGCCTGGCGGCGGCCGCGACGGCCCTCCCCCCGACGGCCTGGTTCACGGCCCAGCTGGACGCACTGCGGGGGTGAGGCGGGCGGGGGCGCGGCCCGCGCCCCCGCCCCTCAGGACGTGAGGGCGGCCGCCAGCCGCGCCAGGAAGGCCGCCACCGCCGCCGGGCCGGGGAGGACCAGGTCGGCGCGGGCCGCGAGCTCCGGGACCTCGGCCGAGCCGCTGCACACCAGCAGCCCCGGGAGGCCCTCGGCGCGGCGCTTCTCGACCGCCGAGTACGCCGCGAGGTCGCCCAGGTCGTCCCCCGCGTACAGCACCGCCCCGGCGTTCCGCTCCTCCAGGAACTCGGTCAGGGCGACGCCCTTGTCCATGCCCGGCGGGCGCAGCTCCAGCACGGCGCGCCCCGGCTCGACCATCAGCCCGTGCCGGGCGGCGAGCTCGGCGAGGGGTTCGCGCAGGGCGTCGAAGGCGGCGGCCGGGTCCTCGGCGCGGCGGGTGTGGACGGCCAGCGCCCGGCCCTTCTCCTCGATCCAGGTCCCGCGCCACGCCCCGATCGCGTCGAGGAACCCCGGCAGCTCCGCCCGTACGGCGGCGACGCCGGGGTGTTCGGCGGGGGCGTGGACGATGCCGGTGACCGCGTCCCAGCGTTCGGCGCCGTAGTGGCCCAGGACCACGAGGTGCTCCAGTCCCGGCACCCCGGCGAAGCCGCCGTGGCGGACGGCGACCCCGGCGGGCCGGCCGGTGATGACGGCCACGGCCTCCACCTGCGGCGCCAGCGCGGCGAGCGCCGGTACGGCGGAGGGGTGGGCGCGCGCCTGCTCGGGGTCGGGGACGATCTCGGCGAGGGTGCCGTCGAAATCGAGGGCGATCACGGCTCTGCGGGGTGCGCGGAGGAGGGCTTCGAGTCCCTCGCGTCCGGCTGCGGTGGCGGGCACGGGCATCGGCGGCAGGTCGTGCGGCTGGCTCCCCATACGGATGACCCTACCGGGGCGGCCACGGCGCCGACCAGCCTTCCCCCGAGCTGGGCCGTCTCTTCCGGATCTGGCCTGACCCGGCAAGACCCGGAAGAGACGGCCTAGCGCCGGGCCCGCTGGGCCTCGCGGATGCGGCGGAGGCGGTTGACGGTGCCGGGGGCGTGGGCGAGGGCGCGCGGGTCGTCCATGAGGGCGTTGAGCAGCTGGTAGTAGCGGACCGGGGTGAGCCCGAGGCCTTCGCGCACGGCCCGCTCCTTGGCTCCCGGGCCGGGCCAGCTGCGGCCCTCGTAGGCGAGCACGGCGGCCTCGGCGGCGGTCAGCCGGCCGTGTGCCGTCTCCGCCGCCCCGGTCTCCGCCGTCTCACCCGCCTGGCCGCCGTCCGTCATACGGCCAGATTAACGCCGCCCACCGACACCGCTCCGGCCCGGTCGGGGCCGGTCGCGGTGCCACGGGGCCGGGGGGTCAGCGTTCGCCGTCCGCCTTGCGCGCCTTGGTGGCGATCTCCTCCAGGACCTTCGCGGGCTGCCCGCCCGGCTGTACGGCCTTGCCGATGTTCTGCTTGACGTCCTCGCTGACGCCGGCCCAGGACTTCTTGCCGACCGGGTAGAGCCGGGCGCTGGGCAGGGCGGTCAGGAAGGTCCTCAGCTGGGTGGCCGTGCCGCCGGTGCTGGCGGCCATGGCCCGGTAGCCGCTGGTGGTGACGGGCAGCAGGTCGTACCGGTTGGTGAAGGCGGTCACGTTCTTCGCGGAGAACAGGTGGTCCAGGAACTTCCCGGACTCCTTCTTGTGGCCGTTCTTGAAGGCCATCACCCAGTCCGCGACGCCCATCGTGGAGTGGTCGGTGCCGTCGGCGGTCGGCATGGCGACCATGCCGAACCTCAGGCCCTTGCCGGCGGCCTGCTTCAGCAGCGTCGGGTGGCCGTTGAGCATGCCCACCTCGCCGCGCGTGAAGGCGTCGAAGGCGGCCTGGCGGTCCAGCTTGCCGGGCTCCACCGGGCCGGTCAGCTGCTGGCCGACCATCTTGTCGCGCAGGAACTCCAGCGACTTGACGTTCTCCGGGGAGTCGATCGCGTACGCCTCCTCGTTGTCGGTGTAGCCGCCACCGCCCGCGAGCATCCACATCATCGTCTCGGCCTGGGCCTCCTCGCGGCCGAGCGGCAGCGCGAAGGGGGTCGGGACGTTCGCAGCCTTGAGCTTCTTGGCGGCCGCCTCCAGCTCCGCCCAGCTCTTGGGCTGCCAGGAGGCGTTGGCGTCCTTGGGGATGACCCCGGCGTCGCCGAGCAGCTTCTGGTTGTAGAAGAGCAGCCGGGTGCTGGCGACGAAGGGCATGCCGTACTGCACCCGCTTGACCTTGCCCGCGTCGGCGAGCGGGGCGAGGAAGTCGGCCTCGGTGTTGACGGAGAGCAGCTCGTCGGCGGTGTAGAGCTTGCCGGCCTCCGCGTAGTCGGCGTAGGCGCCGATCTGCGCGATGTCGGGGGCCTTGCCGGCCTCGACCATGGCGGCGACCTTGGCGTCGACCTCCGACCAGGAGTAGACGCTGACCTCGACGCGGACGCCGGGGTTGTCCTTCTCGAAGGAGGTGGCGAGGTCCTTCCAGTAGCCGGCGGAGGAGTTCTGCGGATTGTCCCCGTAGTCGGCCGCCACGACCCGCAGGGTCACCTCGTTGTCCCCGGTGAGGCCGGAGACGGTTCCACAGCCCGCCAGCGTCGCCACGGTCAGGCACAGCGCGGCGCCGGTCGCCGCCGGCCTCAGGTAACGGCCCTTCACAGTTCTTGATCCACCCCAGGTTGTACGTACGATCCGACGTAAGGTCTACACCACTTTGGCGGCTCCTCCACATCCGGAACGGGGCTCGCCGCGGACTGTGTCCGGACCGTGTCCGGGCGGGGGCCCGGATTTGTATGGCCGCTCAACAATCCCCTCCAATGGACTAGACCTTTCCCCGCCGAGCACGCGAGACTGTCTGCTGTGAAACCCGTGAAACACGTCATCGCCCTCGATGTGGGCGGCACCGGGATCAAGGCCGCCCTCATCGGCGCGGACGGCACCCTGCTGCACGAGGCACGCCGCGCCACCGGCCGCGAGCGGGGCCCCGAAGCCGTCGTCGAGACGATCCTGGACTTCGCCTCCGAGCTCCTCGGCCTGGGCCGCGCCCGCTTCGGCACGGCCGCCTCGGCCGCCGGCGTCGCCGTCCCCGGCATCGTCGACGCCGACCGGGGCATCGCCGTGTACGCGGCGAACCTGGGCTGGCGCGACGTACCGATGCGCGAGCTGCTGGGTGCCCGCCTCGGCGGGATCCCGGTCGCCCTCGGCCACGACGTCCGCACGGGCGGACTCGCCGAAGGCCGCATCGGCGCGGGACTGGGCGCCGACCGCTTCCTCTTCGTCCCGCTCGGCACCGGCATCGCCGGCGCCATCGGCATCGCGGGCCGGATCGAGGCCGGCGCCCACGGCTACGCGGGGGAGATCGGGCACATCGTGGTCCGCCCCGGCGGCCCCGCCTGCGGCTGCGGCCAGCACGGCTGCCTGGAGACCCTGGCCTCCGCCTCCGCCGTCAGCCGCGCCTGGGCCGCCGCCTCCGGCGACCCGGCGGCGGACGCCGCCGACTGCGCCAAGGCCGTCGAGTCCGGGGACGCCGCCGCCCGGGAGGTCTGGCTGACCGCCATCGGCGCCCTCGCCGACGGCCTGGTCACCGCGATCACCCTGCTGGACCCGAACACGCTGATCATCGGTGGCGGGCTCGCCGAGGCCGGGGAAACGTTGTTCGCACCACTGAGGACCGCCGTCGAGGAGCGCGTGACGTTCCAGCGGCTGCCCGAGATCGTTCCGGCTGCCCTCGGGGACACCGCCGGATGCCTGGGCGCGGGGCTGCTCGCCTGGGACCTACTCGCCACGGAGGTACCTGCCTGATGTCCGGAAGCGCACACAGCACCGTTCTCTCCGGCGCGAGGGTGGTGCTGCCCACCGGGATCGTGGCGGGCGGCCGCGTCATCGTCGAGGGCGGCCGCATCGTGGGCAGCGCCCGCGAGGACGCGGACGTCACCGATCTGTCCGGGCACTGGATCGTCCCCGGCTTCGTGGACATGCACAACCACGGCGGCGGCGGGGCCTCCTTCACCTCCGGCACCGCCGAGGAGGTCCTCAAGGGCGTACGCACCCACCGCGAACACGGCACGACCACCCTCGTCGCCTCCACCGTCACCGGCGGCCTGGACGAACTGGCCCGCCGCGCGGGACTGCTCGCCGAACTCACCCAGCAGGGCGAGATCGCCGGCATCCACTTCGAGGGCCCCTTCATCAACCCCTGCCGCAAGGGCGCGCACAAGGAGGACCTGCTGCGCGACCCCGACCCGGCCGAGGTCCGCAAGCTGGTCGACGCCGCGCACGGCGCCGCCCGCATGGTCACCCTCGCCACCGAACTCCCCGGCGGCCTGGACTCCGTACGGCTGCTGGCCGAGCACGGGGTCATCGCCGCCATCGGCCACACCGACTCCACGTACGACGAGACCCGCCAGGCCATCGAGGCCGGCGCGACCGTCGCCACCCACCTGTACAACGCCATGCCGGGCCTCGAACACCGCGCGCCCGGCCCGATCGCCGCGCTGCTGGAGGACGAACGGGTCACCGTCGAGCTGATCAACGACGGCACCCACCTGCACCCGGCGATGCTGGAGCTGGCCTTCCACCACGCGGGCGCGCACCGCGTCGCACTGATCACCGACGCCATGGACGCGGCCGGCTTCGGCGACGGCACCTACCACCTCGGCCCGCTGGAGGTGGAGGTCCGCGAAGGCGTGGCCCGGCTCGTGGAGGGCGGCTCCATCGCCGGTTCCACGCTGACCCTGGACACCGCCTTCAAGCGGTCGGTGACGGTGGACCGGCTGCCCGTCGAGTCCGTGGTCCAGGCGATCTCCGCCAACCCGGCCAAGCTGCTGGGCCTCTACGACGAGGTCGGCTCGCTGGAGCCCGGAAAGTACGCCGACCTGGTGGTCCTCGACGCGGCGTTCGACGTCAAGGGCGTCATGCGGCGCGGCGAATGGATCGTCAGCCCGCCGTCCTGAAGCGGTCGTCCGCCCGGCACGACGGAGGCGGCCGGCCCGCGGGACTGGGCCGGCCGCCCTCGATTTGGCATGATCCCGGCACACACCAAGACCGGGACTGGCCATGATCCTCACCGTGACGCTCAACACCGCCCTCGACGTCACCCACCGGGTGCCGCGACTGCTGCCGCACACCTCCCACCGGGTCACCGGGGTCACCGAACGCGCGGGCGGCAAGGGCCTGAACGTGGCCCGGGTGCTCGCCGCGCTCGGCGACGAGGTCACGGCGACGGGCTTCGCCGGCGGTCCGGCCGGGCAGGTCGTACGCGAACTCCTGGCGGGCACCCCCGGTGTGGTCGACGCCCTCGTCCCCTGCGCCGGCACCACCCGGCGCACCCTGGCCGTCGTCGACGAGAGCACCGGCGACACCACCCAGTTCAACGAGCCCGGCCCGCAGATCTCCGCCGCCGAATGGGCCGCCTTCCTCGACCGGTACGCCGAACTCCTCACCGGGGCCCGCGCGGTGGCCCTCTGCGGCAGCCTGCCCCCGGGCGTGCCGGTCGGCGCGTACGCGGTCCTGGTACGGGCGGCCCGCGCGGCCTGTGTCCCCGTGCTCCTCGACACCAGCGGCGAGGCCCTGCGCCGCGGGGTCGCCGCCCGGCCGGAGGTCATCAAGCCGAACGCCGCCGAGCTGGCCGAGCTGACCGGCTCCCGCGACCCGCTGCCCGCCACCCGCGACGCCCGCCGCCGCGGCGCCCACGCCGTGGTCACCTCCCTGGGCCCGGCCGGTCTGCTCGCCGCCACCCCCGAGGGCACCTGGGAGGCGGCCCCGCCCCGGCCGCTGCGCGGCAACCCCACCGGCGCGGGCGACTCCGCGGTGGCGGGCCTGCTCTCCGCACTCACCCGGGGCCTGGACTGGCCCGAGCGCCTCACCCGCGCGGTGGCCCTCTCCGCGGCCACCGTCCACGCCCCGACGGCGGGAGACTTCGACCCCCGCACCTACGAGGAGGTACGGGGGTCGGTGAAGGTCACGGCCCTGTAGGGCGGCCGGGGGCGCCCCGGGCGCGTGCGGTCACTCCGGCTGGAGCCAGAGCTGGTCGATGTTGATCTCGCACTGGTTGCCCGTCTCGCACGAGATCTTGACGGTGTTGACGCCCTTCTTGAGCTCCACCAGCGAGTAGGTGTTCGTCCAGCCCCACTCGCCCGGCTTGGCGAGGGCGAAGTTCTTCATGTTTATCGGCCGGGTCTGCGCCTCGCCGTTGACGGTCAGCGTGGTGCTGGCGTCCTTGCCCGGCACCGCGTACGTCATCTTCAGCTTGTACTTGGCCGACTTGGGCACGTCCAGCGTCCAAGTGACGGCGGCCCCGACCTGGTTGAAGTTGCCGACGTACTGTCCCCCGGCGCTCTTGGCACCGGGGACCGTGGCCTGCAGCGCCGCGCCGCCCGTCAGGGCCATGCCCGCGCCCGAGGCGTCCGCCTTCGGCAGCGGGGCCTGCGAGGGCGGCGGGGTGCTGCTGGGCTCCGCGGAACCCTCGGGCTGCGTGGGCGCCACCGACTGGGCCGGGCCCGTCGCCTGGTTCTTGCCGTCCTTGTCGTTCTTCTTGCCGAAGACCACGGCCGCGCCGATGCCGATGCCGACGGCGGCGACCACCGCGATCGCCGCGATCACCATGCCCCGGCGGCTGGAGCCACCGCCGCGGCCGCCGCCCCGGGACGGGACCGGCTGGTGGTGCGCCGTCGGCGCGGACGGCTGCTGCGGGACGCCGTAGCCGTTCGCCTGGAGGGCTTCGGGCGCCTGGTACTGGGCCTGGTAGGCCTGCGGGGGCTGCTGCTGCGGAACGGCGCCGCGCTGGCCGCCGTAGGTCCGCTCGCCGACCGTGCGCACCTGGTTGTACGAGGTCCGGGGGACGCCGGGCTGCGCGCCGGGCGGTCCGCCGGCCGTCGGGCCGGGGTAGCCGTATCCGCCGCCCTGACCGGGCGGGGTGGCTCCGGCGGCCTGGCCGTCCGCGTAGAGGTAGCCGAACGGGTCATCGTCCTCGGGCTTGTTCGCCCCACCGTGCGGGCCGTTGTTCGCGGGCGTCGTCATCGCAGGTCACTCCTTTCGACCCACGGGAGCCTACCCCGAACACGTGCGCCCACGGGCGGCCCGCGTGATCAGCCGGCCCGCCGGTGCGCCTTGGAACGGGACCGCTTCTCGATGTACATCCGCTGGTCGGCGGAGCGCAGCACCTCTTCCGCGGACATCCCGCAGCTGGCCCAGCCGATCCCGAAACTCGCCCCCACGCGCACCGCGCGGCCGTCCACCCGGATCGGCGGGATGATCGCGTTGCGCAGCCGCACGGCGAGGTCGGCGGCGTCGGCCGCACCCAGCCCGTCGGCGAGGACCACGAATTCGTCACCACCCAGCCGGGCGACGGTGTCACCGTCCCTGACGCCCGTCGTCAGCCGCCGGGCCACCTCGATCAGGACGGCGTCGCCGGTGTGGTGGCCGAACCGGTCGTTGATCGACTTGAAGCCGTCGAGGTCGCAGAAGAGCACCGCGAGCCCCTTCGTGCCGTCGTCGATGTCGGTGGCGGGCGCCACCGCGTGCACGTGGTGGTCGTACGGGCCGTCCGGCCGGCCCGGGAGCGGGCCGGGGAAGTCGAAGGAGTCGCCCGGCTGCGCGGCGGCCGGCCCGGCGGGGTAGCCGCCGCCGTACCCGTGCTGCTGCCCCTCGGGCGGAAAGCCGTGCTCGCCGGCACCACCCGCCCCGGGGCGGCCCTCGTACGCCGCGTCAAGCGCCTCCACCGCGCTGGCCCGTACCGACTGGGGCCGCCGGCACAGGCGCGCCCCGAGCCGGGAGCGCAGCTCGGCGCTGTTGGGCAGGCCGGTGAGGGAGTCGTGGCTGGCCCGGTGCGCGAGCTGGAGCTCGTGCCGCTTGCGCTCCTCGATGTCCTCGACGTGCGTGAGCAGGAAGCGGGGCCCGTCGGCGGCGTCCGCGACCACCGAGTTGCGCAGCGAGACCCAGACGTACGTGCCGTCGCGCCGCCCGAGGCGCAGCTCGGCGCGGCCGCCCTCGGCGGAGGTGCGCAGCAGCGTCCCGATGTCCTCGGGGTGGACGAGGTCGGAGAAGGAGTAGCGGCGCAGCACGGAGGCGGGCCGGCCCAGGAGGCGGCACAGGGCGTCGTTGGTGCGCAGCAGCCGGCCGTGCTGGTCGCCGCCCATCTCGGCGATGGCCATGCCGCTGGGCGCGTACTCGAAGGCCTGCCGGAACGACTCTTCGCTGGCGCGCAGCGCCTGCTGCTCCCGCTCCAGCCGGACCAGGGCGCGCTGCATGTTCGCGCGGAGCCTGGCGTTGCTGATCGCAATGGCGGCCTGGAAGGCGTACATCTGGAGCGCTTCGCGCCCCCACGCGCCGGGGCGGCGCCCGTTGCGCGGTCTGTCCACCGAAATGACACCCAGCAGTTCCCCGCCCGTCGCGTACATGGGGGCGTAGAGCCGGTCCTCGGGGTGCCACTCGTCCTGGAAGCGCGGATCGGGGCCGTCGGTGTGCCACTGGGGGACGTCGTCCTCCAGGAGGACCCAGCCCTCGGTGTGCGGGATGAAGCGCAGGCCGTCCCAGTCCTCGCCCATGGTCAGGCGGCGCTCCCAGGCGGGGCGGGAGCCGACGCGGCCGGTGATGAGGGCTTCGGCGGCGGGGTCGCCGGCGAAGGCCGCGACCACGAGATCCCCGTCAGGGCGTACGAGGTTGACACAGGCGAGTTCGTAGCCGAGGCCCCTGACGATCCCGTCCACGACGGTCTGCAGGGTGTCCGCCAGGCTCCGCGCGGTGTTGAGCTCGGCCACCACCTGGTGCAGCTGCCGCAAGGTCGCAAGACGGACGTACGGCTCCGACTCGGTCTCCATTGCTCGCTCTCCCCGAGACCTCGACAGCAACTCCAGGTATGTCATCGGCGTTTCGTTGCGGTGTCCCGTCCACTGAATCACAGTGAGCTGTGCGGCAGGTACACAGGGTCAACAAATCTTGCCCTCTGTGACTCAAGTCACATGAGATGAACAAGGGCGCGCTGGGGAAGCGGTACGGAGTGGGAACGCTCCCTCTCGTTCCCGGCGGCAAACGATACGGCCTGGGCCCGTGCCGCGGCGCGAAAGTGGCGCCGGACGGGCGGACTTTCGCGCCATGACCTAGGACCCCGGTCCGGGGCGCGGCTGGTACCGGGGGCCGATGTGCGCCGCGCCGGCGCGGGACTAGCGTTCGGTACGTGCCCAAGACGACCCCCTCAGACCCGGCTCCCGCGCCCGCCACCCCCCATCCTGAGGGGGTGAGCAACGACGAGTTCCGTGCCGCCATGTCCCGGCTGGCCGCCGGCGTGTGCCTGATCACCGCGCACGAGCCGCCCCTGACCGCCGGCGGACCCCGCGGCGAGGACGTCGGCATGACGGCCACCGCCTTCATGTCGGTCTCCCTGGACCCGCCGCTGGTCCTGGTGAGCGTGCGCGAGGACTCCCGCATGGACGACCTGCTCGCCGAGCAGCCGCTGTGGGCGGTCTCCGTCCTCGCGGACAGCCAGCTCCAGGTCGCGAGCCGCTTCGCGATGAAGGGCCGGATCAGCGACCGGCTGCTGTTCGAGGGGGTCCCGTACGTACGCGGCGCCCTGTCGGGCGCGCCGCTGCTGTCGGGCGCGCTGGCCACCCTGGAGTGCCGCACCGAGTCACGCGTGACGGCGGGCGACCACACCCTGGTCATCGGCCGCGTCCTCGCCGCCGACCTGCCGGTCCCGGACGCACCGCCGCTGACCTACTTCCGCGGCCGCTACCGGCACCTGACCCCTTAGGCCGTCTCTTCCAGGCCGCGTCGCCGAAGCGGCGCCGGCCGCGCTACCAGTCGCGCCCGCTGCGGTTCCGCTTGGTCTCGCCCCGGGCCTTCTTCTCCCGCAGGCGCCGCTCGTTGATCCCCCGGGGGATCTTCGTCGCCCGGCGCGGCTTCGGCGGCGGGGCCGTGGCCTCCGCCAGCAGGGAGGCCATCCGGACCAGCGCCATCTCCCGGTTGCGGAACTGCGAGCGGTGCTCGGAGGCCCGTACCGTCACCACGCCGTCGACCAGCCGGGACGCGAGCCGCTCCAGCGCCCGCTCCTTCCATACCTCCGGCAGCGCCTCGGTCGCCGCCAGGTCGAACAGCAGCTCCACCCGCGAGTCGGAGGTGTTGACGTGCTGCCCGCCCGGCCCGGAGGAACGCGAGAACCGCCAGGCGAGCTCCGCCTCGGGGAGCACGACGGAACCGCGGATGACATGGGGACCAGGCATGGCCCTATGATCGGCCCCCGCCCGCGCCACGTCACCCCATTTCCGCGTCCCTGGAACCTTCGCCCCCCCTGCCCGCGTTATAACGGCAGCGGTAGCTTGACCACACATCGCGGTCATGTGACGAGGAAGGACACCAGTCAAATGGCAGTAAGCCTGTCCAAGGGCGGCAACGTCTCGCTCTCCAAGGAGGCCCCCGGCCTCAGCGCCGTCACGGTCGGCCTCGGCTGGGACGTCCGTACCACCACCGGTGTCGACTTCGACCTGGACGCCTCCGCCATCGCCGTCAACGCGACGGGCAAGGTCGTCTCCGACGGTCACTTCGTCTTCTTCAACAACAAGTCCACCCCGGACCAGACCATCGTCCACACCGGCGACAACCGCACCGGTGAGGGCTCGGGCGACGACGAGGCCATCAACGTCAACCTCGCCGGCCTCCCCGCCGACGTGGACAAGATCGTCTTCCCGGTCTCCATCTACGACGCCGAGAACCGCAGCCAGAACTTCGGCCAGGTCCGCAACGCCTACATCCGCGTGGTGAACCAGGCCGGCGGCGCCGAGATCGCCCGCTACGACCTCTCCGAGGACGCCGCCACCGAGACCGCCATGGTCTTCGGCGAGCTCTACCGCAACGGCGCCGAGTGGAAGTTCCGCGCGGTCGGCCAGGGTTACGCCTCCGGCCTCGTCGGCATCGCCCAGGACTTCGGCGTCAACGTCTGATCCCCGCCCGCCGGGCCGAAGCCCCCTCCCCGGACCTCCGGGCGGGGGGCCCGGCCGGCGTCCGGTCCGGACGCCCCTACGCCCGGGGGCGGCCCTGTCCGTACAGCCACACGTCCCACACCTTCTTCAGGTCGTGGCCCGTCCGCCGCTGCGCGTACGCGGTGAAGTCCGCGGTGCTCGCGTTGCCGTGCCGGTGGTCGGCGGCCCAGCCGCGCAGCAGGCCGAAGAACTCCTCGTCCCCCACTTCCTGCCGGATCCGGTGCAGGACCATGGCGCCCCGGTAGTACACGGGCGCGTCGGACACCTGCGCGGCGCCGGGCGGCGCGGCGGGCGGAAAGGCGTCCCAGCCGCCCCCGGCCTGCGCGTCGACCGAGGTGTCACCCGCCAGGAAGGCCTCGAAACGGCGCTGCGCGGTGATGCCGCCCCGGTCCTCCGACCACAGCCACTCCGCGTACGTGGCGAAGCCCTCGTTGAGCCACATGTCCTTCCAGGACTTCGGCGAGACGGAGTTCCCGAACCACTGGTGGGCCAGCTCGTGCAGCACCAGTTCCTCGCCGGGCGCGCCGGAGTAGACGGGCTTGGTCTGGGTCTCCAGCGCGTACTCGAGGGTCCCCGCGGGCATCACGATCGAACCGGCCGTGCCGAAGGGGTAGGGGCCGAACCTGGTGCTTCCCCACTCCACCATCTCGGGCAGCCGCTTCAGCGCCGCCTCGCTGCCGGCCGTCTCACCGCCGTCGACGGCGTGGTAGACCTCCACCCCGGAGGGGGTCCGTCCGGTGCTCACCCTGAACTTCCCGACGGCGACGGTCGCCAGGTAGCTCGCCATCGGCTCCGGGCTGTGCCACGCGAACTCGGTCCGTCCGTCCCCCGTCTCCCGCCGGGAGCGCAGCCGCCCGTTGGACACGGCCTCGTACCCGTCCGGCACGGTGACCGTCACGTCGTACGCGGCCTTGTCGCTCGGGTGGTGGTTGCCGGGGAACCAGCCCATCGACCCCACCGGCTCGCCGACGGCGACCGCACCGTCCTCGGTGGTGATCCAGCCCTCCTCGGACCCGTCCGGATCGACGACCGGCTTCGGCCGCCCGGAGTAGTCCACCGTCGTACGGAAGACCTCGCCCTTCTTCAGGTCCTTGGCCGGGCGCACCGTCAGCTCGTTGCCGGTCCGGTTGTACCGGGCGGCGGCGCCCTGCACGTCCACCGCCTCGACCTTGAGGCCGCTGAAGTCGAGGTTGAAGGAGCTGAGGCCCTGACCGGCGCGGGCGGTGATGACGGCCGTGCCGTGCAGCAGCCCGTCGGCGGGGTCGTAGGCGAGGTCCAGCGCGTAGTGGTCGACCTGGTAGCCGCCGTTGCCCGCCCGGGGGAAGAACGGATCGCGCAGCCCGGACGCGCCGGGCCGCCCCTGCACCGTCGCGCCGGTACATCCCGTGGTGAGGACGAGCAGGGCGGTGACGGCGGGGGCGGCCAGGCGCTTGAGTTCCACGCGCCGATCCTAAGCGGGTGATCAGCGGCGGAGCGGACCCTACTGCTGCAGGGACTCCACGCCGGCCTTGGCGAACTTCTCGTCCAGGTCGCCGCTCGGGGCGCCGGCCACGCCGATGCCGGCGACCGGCGCGCCGCCCGCCTGGACGGGGGCGCCGCCGCCGAGGAAGAGGGTGCCCGGGATGTCCTTCAGGTTCGGGGTCTGCGCGAGGCGGCCGACGAGGACGGAGGTCGGGGCGTTCCAGGACACGGCGGTGAACGCCTTGCGCTCCGCCGACTCGTAGGACTGCGGGCCGGCGCCGTCTCCGCGCAGGGTGACGATGGTGTTGCCGTTGCGGTCGACCACCGCGACGGTGACCTTCTGGTTCTCCTTCTCGGCGGCCTCCAGCGCGGCCTGCGCGGCGCGGGTGGCGGCACCGATGGTGAGGTGCGTCGAGGTGGTGAAGTTCTTGTCGGAGTTCTTCTTGGCCGGCGCGGCGGGGGTGGCGCTCGCGCTGACGGCGCCGAAGGTGCCGGCGCCGAGGACGACGGCGAGGGCGGTGCCGGTGAGGACGCGGGTGCGGGTGTTCATTTCAGCTCCTGTTGGGTCGTCGGCTGGCTCTCTCCAAGCCTGGCCCCGGACCCCGCCCCGGGCCGTCCCCGTACCGGCTCGCCCCGCCCAGCGCACCGGTTGACCCGGGCATCATCCGATCGGCCGATGCGGTGGGGCGGGCCGCCCGGTTTCCCTGGTCACACGGCCCTGCGCGGGGCCGGAACGGCAGCGCACCGGTGCCGCCCCCGGCCGGTGGGCGGCGGCACCGACCGCGGCACCCGCCGCGCCCGGGGACCGGGGCGCCGGGCCACCGCCCACCGGGGCACCGCCCGCGCCACCCCGCCGGACCACCGCGCACCGGCACCCGCCACGCCGGGGCAACCGTCCCACCGGGGCAACCGCCTCGCCCGGGTAATCCGCCCGCCGGGGCAACCGTCCCGCCGGGCGACCGCCGGCCGGGGCCGCGGCCCGGCCGGGGCTGCGGCAGCATGGAAACCCCCGTCCACCCCCAGGAGCCACGCCGTGAGCCGGCACCCCGCGACCGCCCCCGACACCCGCACCCTCGCCGCCGTCATGCACGCGGCGTTCTTCCTGCTGCTCGGCGCCTCGGTGGCCCGGTTCCTGCTCCGCCACCCCGGGGAACCCCGCACCCCCTGGGTGATCTCCCTCGGCATCGCCCTCGCCCTGCTCTACGTCCTCGGCCCCGCCGTCGGCGTCACCCAGGCCGCCCCCGCTCCGGCCCCCGGCGCCCCCGCGCCCCCGACCCTGCGCCGCCGGCTCTGGCTCGGCCTGGTCGTGGCCACCTGGGTCGTCCTCGTCGTGCTCGCGCCGAGCTTCGCCTGGTGCGCCGTACCGCTGTTCTTCACGGCCCTGCGCACCCTCCCGCCGCGCGCCGCCGTCGCCCTGGTCGGCGTACTCACCGTCTTCGTCGTGGCGGCCCAGCTGAAGCTCTCCACCGCCTTCGACCCCAACCTCCTGCTGGCCCCGCCCGCCATCGCCGCCCTGGCCACGGCCGTCTTCGTCCACATGGAGCGCCAGGCCCGCGCCCAGCGTGCGCTGATCGACGACCTGATCCGCACCCGCCGGGAACTCGCCGCCACCGAACGCCGCGAAGGCACCCTCGCCGAGCGGCAGCGGCTGTCCATGGAGATCCACGACACCCTGGCCCAGCACCTGTCCAGCCAGCAGATGCTCCTCCAGGCCGCGGACCGCACCTGGGACAGCGACCCGGCCACCGCCCGCGCGCACGTCCGTACCGCCACCGGCATCGCGGCCCGCGGCCTCGCCGAGGCCCGCCGCCTGGTCCACGACCTGGCCCCGCCCGAGCTGGCCGACGGCGCGGGCCTCGCCGACGCCCTGCGCGCCCTGGACGCCGGCCCCGGCGTCGAGGTCCGCTTCCACCTGGAGGGCGTACCCGCCCCCCTCCCGGACCGCACCGAATCGGCCCTCCTGCGCATCGCCCAGGGCGCCCTGGCCAACGTCCGCGAACACGCGCACGCACACACCGCCGCCCTCACCCTCAGCTTCCTCGGCGACCAGGTGGTCCTGGACATCGCGGACGACGGCGCCGGCTTCACCACCGCCACTCCCGCCGGCGCCGGCCCCGAACGCGGCCACGGCCTCCCGGCGATGCGCGCCCGCGTGCGCCAGCTCGGCGGCACCCTGACGATCGAATCCACCCCCGGCGAGGGCACCGTCCTCTCGGCCTCAATCCCCCTGGAGCCCACAGGATGACGACGATCCTCCTCTGCGACGACCACGTGGTGGTCCGCGCCGGACTCCTCGCGCTCCTCGGCAGCGAACCGGACATCGAGGTGCTCGGCGAGGCGGGCAGCGGCGAGGAGGCGGTCGCGCTGGCCGCCAGGCTCCGGCCGGACGTGGTCCTGATGGACCTCCAGCTGGGCGACGGCATCGACGGCGTCGAAGCCACCCGCCGCATCACGGCCCTCCCCTCCCCGCCGCACGTCCTGGTCCTCACGACGTACGACACGGACGCGGACATCACCCGGGCGATCGGCGCGGGCGCGACGGGCTACCTGCTCAAGGCGGAACGGCCCGAGGAGCTGTTCGCCGCCATCCATTCGGCGGCGGCGGGCCGCACCACCCTGTCCGCGCCCGTCGCGAGCCGGGTCATGGCCCACATGCGCGGGACGCGTCCCACCCTCACCGACCGCGAACTCGACATCCTGGGCCAGCTGGCCCGGGGGCTGGGCAACCGCGACATCGCCCGGGCCCTGTTCATCAGCGAGGCCACGGTCAAGACCCACCTGGGCCGCATCTACGACAAGCTCGGCGTCGACACCCGCGCCGGCGCGGTGGCGGTCGCCAAGGAACAACGCCTGCTGCCCTCGTGACCCCGCTCACGGCCGGTGGCGCTCACGACCCGGCGCCGGGGCCCGCCCGGGGCTCCGCCCGGCGTCCCGCCCGGCCAGTCTCCGCCGCCACTGCTCCACGGCCTGCCCGAGGGCCTCGTTCACGAGCGAGAGCAGCTCGACCGAGGCCTCGAAGCGCGCCCCGGCGGGAGTCCCCGCCCCGAGCACCTCGGCTCCGCGCCGCGACTCCGCCACCAGGACCTCGTTCATCCGCGCGGCCGCCAGCAGCGACCGGAGCCAGAGCTCGTCGTCGACGGCGTAGCGCTCGCGGCGCTCGCCGGGATGCCGCTCCCGCCTGAGCATCCCCTGCTGCTCGAGCCAGGCGACGGCGTGCGAGACGGACGCCGGGCTGACGTTGAGCCGCTGGACCAGCTCGGCGGCGGTGAGGGCGCCCGAGTCGGTGGTGTAGAGGCAGGCGAGCACCCTGGAGACCATCGGCGGCATCCCCTGCCGGGCCAGGAGCCCGGTGAAGGACTCGGTGAACTCCCGCACCGCCCGCGGGTCACGCCCGTGGCCGGTGTCGGGGATGTGCGGCGCCGGAGGCCGCGCCTGCTGCCCGCCCCGGCGCGCGCGGTTGCGCGTGGCGTCCTGCGCCCGCTCGGCCGCGTACTCCCGGGGCCCGCCGTTGCGGGTGACCTCCCGCATGACGGTCGAGGCGGGCCGCCCCAGGCGGCGGCCGATCTCCGCGTACCCGAGTCCCTCGGCCAGCCACGTGGCGATGTGCCGGCGGTCCTCGCCGGTCAGCCGTCCTCCGGGCATCGGCGCTCGTCTCCCCTCGTCGACACGCGCAGTATGCATCCGCACCAAGCCCATTGCAATCCTCCAGCCGCAGCGGCCCTTGCGTTCACCTCCACTCTCATTGCAACGCACGCCCTAACTCCCCACAGACAAGGCGCTCTACCTTCCCTCACTTCATTGACGCTTCTCTAAACGCAATGTAGCTTCGAGAGCGTTCAGCAGTTGCCAAACACTTACGGGGAGATCGGCGATGGGACAGAACAGCGGCTTTTCCGAAGCGGGCCTGCGCAGACTGCGCGACGTACTGGCACGCCACGTCGACTCGGGGAGCGTCCCCGGCGTCGTCGCCCTCCTCAGCCGGGGCGACGAGGCGCACGTCGAAGCCATCGGTACGACGCACCACGACGGCGGCGCCCCGATGCGCCGCGACACGATCTTCCGGATGGCCTCCACGTCCAAGCCGGTCACGATGGCCCCGGTGATGGCGCTCCTCGACGAGTGCCGCCTGCGCCTGGACGACCTCGTGCAGGAATGGCTGCCCGAGCTCGCCGACCGCCAGGTGCTCCGGCGGACCGACGGCCCGCTGGACGAGACCGTGCCGGCGAAGCGGCCGATCACCGTGCGGGACCTGGTGACCTCCACCTTCGGCCTCGGGGTCGACCTCTCGACGATCGGCTCCCCGGTCCAGGTCGCGCTCCAGGAGAAGGCCGTCTTCAGCCAGGGAGTGGTCCCCGCGCCCGAGCAGGACGAGTGGATGCGCCGCCTCGGCGAGCTCCCGCTGATGTACCAGCCCGGTGAGCACTGGGGCTACCACCTCAGCCACGACGTGCTCGGCGTGCTCGTCTCCAGGGTCACCGGCAAGCCCTTCGAGACGGTCCTGCGCGAGCGCGTCCTCGACCCGCTGGGAATGGAGGACACCGGCTTCCACGTCCCCGCCGGCAAGATCGACCGGCTGCCTCCCTGCTACGCCCCCGACCCGCGGACCGGCGAGTTCATGGTGTGGGACGAGGCAGCGGGCGGCCGCTACAGCCGGGCCCCGCTCTTCCAGTCCGGCGGCGGCGGCCTGGTCTCCACCGTCGACGACTACCACGCGTACTTCCGCATGCTCCTGAACCGCGGGACGCACGGGGACGCACGGATCCTGTCCCGGCCCGCCGTCGAGCTGATGACCACCAGCCACCTCACGCCCGAGCAGGAGAGCGCCCGCTCCGCCCTCGCCCGGGGCGCCGTCCACGTGTCCTTCGGCCAGGGCCAGCAGGGCGGCTGGGGCCTCGGCATGGCGGTGCGCACCTACCGCGGCGACTACGCGCCCGTCGGCCAGTTCGGCTGGGACGGCGGAACCGGCACCTCGGCCTACGCCGACCCGGTGAACGGCCTCACCGGCATCCTGCTCCTGCAGGTCGGCCTGTCCACCCCGGCCCCGGCGCGCGTCATCCACGACTTCTGGACCACGGCCTACCAGGCCCTGGAGGACTGACCCCCGCCGACGGCGCGGGGGCGGCGCCCTCAGGGGCCCCGGGGCCGCCCGCTCCGGCCCCGCGCCGCCCCCCGCGCCGTCGGAGGAGCACCCGTGACACCATCGGGAGCGTGCTCGACATCGGCTACTCCCTCTCCCGGCGCTTCCCCGACCCCCCGCAGACCGACTACCGCTCGGCGGACGTCCACACCCTGCGCCACGACCTGTTCTGCGGGGACGTCTACCTCGCCGACACCGAAAAGGACACGGAAGTGTCCACAGCCTGGGGATGGGTACCCGTACTCGACTTCGCCTGGGCGCTGTGCGACATCGTCGAGCAGCTCGACGAGGACCCGCGCGGCAGCCGCTCCGCCGACCGCCGGTTCGCGGAGCTCGACTTCACCGAGTCCGCCGACCGCATGCTCTTCGAACGCCGCTTCGGCTGGGTCGACATCGAAGCCGACTGGATGGCCCCGGAGGAAGAGCCCCTCACCTTCAGCCACCGCCTGCTGCGCCGCGAGGCCCGCGACTTCCTCCACGACCTGATCGCCGACCTCGTCGACATGCACGAGGGCCTCGCCGACAACCCGGTCATCTGGACCCTCCAGTCCCGCTTCCCGCGCGTACCCGCCTGAGCGGTCCCGCCCGGGCGGTTCCCTCCCCCGCCCGGGGGAGCCGGATCCCTCCCGTGCCCGATGTCCGGCCGCCGCGCGGCCGGAAGGCTGGCCACATGAGCCACGCCACCACCGAACGCCCCGTCCCGCGCTGGGCCCGCACGACCGCCCGCCTCCTGCCGCTGCTGGCCCTGCCGGTGTGCCTGTGGCGGCTGCCCATCGGCTTCGGCTTCCAGATGGGCATGGACGTGCCACCCGCCGGGCAGCCGCTCCTGATCACCGTCCCCTACGTCCTCGCCCTCAGCCTGCTCTCCGAGGCCTTCGCCCTGCTCTGCGCCGGCCTCGTACGCCCCTGGGGCGAAACCGTCCCCGCCCGGGTCCCCGTACTCGGCGGCCGCCGCATCCCCCGTTACGCGGTCACCGTGCCCGCCGCCCTCGCCGGACTCGGCTTCACCTGGCTCCTCGTCGACTGGGTGCTCTGCGCCTTCCACCTCGCCGGGTTCTCCGACGTCGGCTACACCAACGGCTGGTGGCGGGCCCTCGCCCTCGCCGTCAGCGGCCCGTTCGCCCTCTGGGGCCCCCTGATCCTCGCCCTCGCCCTCGGCTACCACCGGCGCCGCCGCCCCCTGGCGGCCCGCTGAGGGGTCTCCGGACGGCGACCCGGCCGGGGCCCGGGTGTCCGGTACTCTCTCGGTGGCTCCAGGGCGTCGGCAGGCTGTGAACTGCCTGATAAGGGACGGTTTTTCATGAGCGGTAGCGGTGCACCTTCAGCCGAACTCTTCCAGCCGCTCAGGCCGGAGGACCCGGCCACGGTGGGCGGTTACCGGCTCGTTGCCGTGCTGGGCGCGGGCGGCATGGGCAAGGTGTACCTCTCCTACACCCTCGGCGGACGGCCCGTCGCCCTCAAGGTGATCCGGCCCGAGTTCAGCGAGGACCCGGAGTTCCGGCGGCGCTTCCAGCAGGAAGTACGGGCCGCCCAGCGGGTGCAGGGCCTGTACACCGCGCCCGTCATCGACTTCGACACCGAGGGCGTACAGCCCTGGCTCGCCACCTCCTACGTACCGGGCCCCTCCCTCGCGCACGCCGTGACCCGGCACGGCCGGCTGCCGCTGCGCAGCGTCCTGCTGCTGGCCATCGGGGTCGCCGAGGCCCTGCACGTCATCCACGGCGCGGGCATCGTCCACCGCGACCTGAAGCCGGCGAACGTGCTCCTCGCCTCCGACGGCCCACGCGTGATCGACTTCGGCATCGCCCGCGCGGCCGACGCCACCTCCCTGACCAGCAGCGGCGTCAGCGTCGGCACGCCCGCGTTCATGGCGCCCGAGCAGGCCTCCGCCGGAGCCGTCACCGCCGCCACCGACATCTTCGCCCTCGGCCAGATCATCGCCTTCGCGGCGATGGGCGCACCGGTCTACGGCGACGGGAACTCGCACGCCGTCCTCTACCGGATCGTGCACGAGGACCCCGACCTCAGCGCCCTGCCCGCGGAACTGCGGCCCCTGGTGACCCGCTGCCTGAGCCGCGACCCCGCCGGCCGGCCCACCCTCCCCGAGGTCATCGAGATGTGCCACGGCCTCTCGCCCGACCCGCTGCGCCAGGGCGAGGACTGGCTCCCCAAGGCCGTCGCCGGTTCCATCACCGAACGCCTCCAGCTGCCCGAACCGGCCAAGACCCCGCCGCCGCAGCCCGCCTCCGCGCCCACCCCGACCGAGCTCTCCGCGCCGCCCCGGCCGCCCGCGGCCCCGGCCGTACCGCCGGGCGTGGCGTACGCGCCGACGCAGGCCGCGCCGGCCGCCCCGGCGACGGCACCGGGCGCCGTACCGCCCGGCTACCCGACCCCTCCCCCCGGTTACCACACCCCGCCCCCCGGCTACCCGACCCCGGCGCCCGGGTACCAGACGCCGCCGCCCGGGTACCCCGCACCGCAGCCCGGATTCGCCCCCGGCTACCCCACGCCGCCGCCGCTCCACCAGACGGGCTTCCCGCAGACCGGCTTCCCGCCGGCCGCCCCGCAGAACTCCCGGCGCAAGGGCCTGATCATCGCCGGAACGATCGTGGGCGCGGTCATCGGCCTCGCGGTCATCGGCTCCCTGCTGCCGGACGGCTCCTCCAAGGGCAGCAGGGGCGGCAGCAGCGCCGCGACCGGCGGCAGCCGCGGCGCCACCCCGAGCCCCGGGGCCTCCCAGAACAAGAACCAGAAGCGCCCCGACCCCGCCCCGGCCTCGTACCAGGGCATCAACATGACGGCCAACTACCAGATCATGCTCGCCGACAACCCGCCGCGCCCCACCTCGGGCGGCAGTTCCGGTGTCTCGTACAGCCACGGAGACCTCTACTACTACTTCGACACCCTGTTCGGCGAGAAGAGGCTCGGCACCGACAACGGCAAACTGGTCGTCCTGAACAACGCGCAGAAGGGCTCCCTGGAGACCTGCCGCACCGAGACCCGCTACACCGAGAAGGTCAGCCTCGACCAGCTCACCGACGGGTCGGAGATCTGCGTGCTCAGCGATGCCGGGCACATCGCCGTGGCGACGTACCGCGGCAAATCGGATGCGAAAGACGCGAGCAACTACGTCACGCTCGACCTCACCGTCTGGCGCAACGCCGAGGAACCGAAGAAGCGCTGACGCCCCCGCCCGGCCCGTACGCACCGACTCGTACGGGCCGCGCCCCGCCCCGGCTACCCCAGCACCCGCACCCCCAGCTGCGCCGCCATCGCCGGAGCCAGCTCGAACAGCTGCCCAGGGCTGATCACCGCCCCCGCCAGCGCCTCGACCCCCCGCGCGATCCCCAGCTCCGACGCACCCCGCAGATCCACCTCCGACAGCCGCGCCCCCGAGAAGTCGGCCCCCCGCACCACACAGTCCCGGAACTCCACCCGCTCCAGCACCGCACGCCCGAAGTCCGGCTCCACCAGCACGCATCCCTCGAAGACCACGTCCCTGAGCCGTGCCGTCCGCAGGTTCACGTAGTCGATCTTCCCGCCCCGTACGAGGACCCGCTCCAGCACCGCCCCGTGCAACTGCGCCCCGCCCAGCCGGGCCTCCACCAGCTCCACGTCCCGCAGCGAAGCCCCCGACAGGTCCGTGCCCACCCCCCGGACCTGCTCCAGCACCGAATCCAGCACCCGCGCCTTCGCCAGACCGGCCTCGTCCAGCGCACACCGCCGCAGCGCGCAGTCCATGAACCGCGCCCCGGCCCCGTCCTGCCCCGCCAGGTCCAGGTCCGCGAACTCCAGCCCGTCGTAATCCCCGTCCGGCTCCAGCGCACCCCCCTCCCACACCGCCAGCTCCGGCAACCGCACCTCCGGCAGCCGCGCCGCCTTCACCGTCGCCCGGCCCGCCCGCGTTCCCTGCCCGTTCCGCGCCATGCGCCCATCGTGACCCACCGCACCGACAGCGCCCCGACCCGCCGCCCCGAAACCCGCGCCGCCCCCGGACCGCCCTACACCCCCCGCGCCGCCCCCGCACCGGCCACCACGTCCGCCGTTCCCCCCGAAACACGACACCCGGCCCCCTGGACACCCCTCCGGCACCCCCGGTACCAACTCCCCCATGACGATCAACGGCGGCATCTCCTTCTGGTACGCGACCGGCACCACCGCCCACCAGCCACCCCGCGCCCCCCTCACCGGCGACGCCACGGCGGACGTCGTCATCGTCGGCGGCGGCTACACCGGCCTGTGGACGGCCTACTACCTCAAGCGCGCCGCCCCGGACCTCCGGGTCACCGTCCTGGAGCAGAAGTTCTGCGGCTACGGCGCCTCCGGCCGCAACGGCGGCTGGCTCTACAACGGCATCGCCGGCCGCGACCGCTACGCCGCCCTCCACGGCCACGACGCCGCCCGCCGCCTCCAGCAGGCCATGAACGACACCGTCGCCGAAGTCATCGGCGTCGCCGCCGAGGAGGACATCGACGCCGACATCCACCGCGGCGGAGTCCTCGAAGTCGCCCGCACCCCCGCCCAGCTCAGCCGGCTCAAGGCGTTCCACACCGCCGAGCTCTCCTTCGGCGAAACCGACCGCGAGCTGTACGACGCCCCCGCCACCCGCGCCCGTATCGACGTCGCCGACGCCGTCGGCTCCAGCTGGACCCCCCACGGCGCCCGCATCCACCCGATCAAACTCGTCCGGGGACTCGCCGCGGCCTGCGAACGCCTCGGCGTCACCCTCCACGAATCCACCCCCGTCACCGAGATCGCCCCCCGCCGCGCCGTCACCCCGTACGGCACCGTCCGCGCCCCGTACGTCCTGCGCTGCACCGAGGGCTTCACCGCCGCCCTCAAGGGCCACAGGCGCACCTGGCTCCCCATGAACTCCTCGATGATCGTCACGGCGCCCCTGCCGCCCTCGGTCTGGGAGCGGCTCAACTGGCAGGACGCCCCGCTCCTCGGCGACATGGCCCACGCCTACATGTACGCGCAGCGCACCGCCGACGACCGCATCGCGATCGGCGGCCGGGGTGTCCCGTACCGCTTCGGCTCCCGCACCGACCACGACGGCCGCACCCAGCCCACCACCATCGCCTCGCTGCGCGGCCTCCTGTTCTCCTTCTTCCCGGTCCTCGCCGGCACCGAGATCACCCACGCCTGGTCGGGCGTCCTCGGCGTCCCCCGCGACTGGTGCGCCACCGTCACCCTGGACGCGGCCACGGGCCTGGGCTGGGCCGGCGGCTACGTCGGCTCCGGCGTGGCCACCTCCAACCTCGCCGGCCGCACCCTGCGCGACCTGGTCCTCGGCGACCGCACCGGGCTGACGGGGCTGCCCTGGGTGCACCACCGCGTCCGCCGCTGGGAGCCGGAGCCCCTCCGCTGGCTCGGGGTCCACGCCCTCTACGCCGCCTACCGCGGGGCGGACCGCCGCGAAACCGCCACCCAGCGCCCGGCGACGTCCCCCCTGGCCCGCCTCGCCGACCGCGTCTCGGGCCGCGCCTGACGGCACGCAAAAAGGCTCCGGGTGATCACCCGGAGCCTTCCGCTTCTGTACGAATCCCCTTGGTCGGTACCCCTCTGACCTGGGGCGGAGCCGCCTGTCGGAATCGAACCGACGACCTCAAGATTACAAGTCAAGCGCTCTAGCCAACTGAGCTAAGGCGGCACAACACCACCCGCGGGACCGCTGCGCGTGGAGCCGCCATCACTCTACACAGCGCCCGATTCCCCGGGCCATCGCATTGATGCCGCACGCGGGCCCCCTCCGCGCTGAGCGGCCGGGCCCCCGCCGGACCATCCGGACCGTCAGAAGTGCTGACAGGAGCCGTGCCCGCCGGGTAGCGTCATCCGGAGTCCAGCTGACTGGACTAGACCTTCCACTCGGATCGTCCGGCACGTTCCTGCCGGTAGAAGGGATTCACCACCATGGCTTCTGTCACCTTCGACAAGGCGACCCGCCTCTACCCGGGCGGCGACAAGCCCGCCGTCGACCAGCTGGAGCTGGAGATCGAGGACGGCGAGTTCCTCGTCCTCGTCGGCCCCTCCGGCTGCGGCAAGTCGACCTCCCTGCGCATGCTCGCGGGTCTGGAGGACGTCAACGGCGGCGCCATCCGCATCGGCGACCGCGACGTCACGCACCTGCCGCCCAAGGACCGGGACATCGCGATGGTGTTCCAGAACTACGCGCTGTACCCGCACATGAGCGTCGCCGACAACATGGGCTTCGCGCTCAAGATCGCCGGCGAGGACAAGGCCACCATCCGCCGCAAGGTGGAGGAGGCGGCGAAGATGCTGGACCTCACCCAGTACCTCGACCGCAAGCCGAAGGCCCTCTCCGGCGGCCAGCGCCAGCGCGTGGCCATGGGCCGCGCCATCGTGCGCAAGCCGCAGGTCTTCCTCATGGACGAGCCTCTGTCGAACCTCGACGCGAAGCTGCGCGTGTCCACCCGTACGCAGATCGCGGCGCTCCAGCGCGACCTCGGCATCACCACCGTGTACGTCACCCACGACCAGGTCGAGGCCATGACGATGGGCGACCGCGTCGCCGTCCTCAAGGACGGTCTGCTCCAGCAGGTCGACACCCCGCGCAACATGTACGACCGGCCGGCGAACCTGTTCGTCGCCGGGTTCATCGGCTCGCCCGCGATGAACCTGGTCGAGGTGCCGATCACCGACGGCGGCGTGAAGTTCGGCGAGAGCGTGGTCCCGGTGTCGCGCGAGGCGCTCTCCGCCGCCGCCGACGCGGGCGACCGCACCGTCACGGTCGGCGTGCGCCCCGAGCACTTCGACATCGGCGACACCGGCGGCCTGACGATCACCGTGAACGTGGTCGAGGAACTGGGCGCCGACGGCTACGTCTACGGCAGCCACGACGGCCAGGACCTCGTGGTCCGCGTGAACGGCCGCCACGTGCCCGAGAAGGGCTCGACGCTGCACGTGGTGCCGCGCGCCGACGAGATCCACGTCTTCTCGACCTCTTCCGGCGCACGCCTGTCGAAGTAGGGCGTAACCGGCCGAGTTGCGGGGGCGTTCCACCAAGGGGCGCCCCCGCCACGGCAGTTGCGGGCGGCGCGCTCCACGAACCCCGGCAGACCGGGCCATTCGGCCGCACCCGTCAACCCATAAATCGAAAAACCGCCTCGAACCATCCCCCGACCGGGTGACTAAATGTCGCCAAATCTTCACCGAGCGCTACTCTCGCCCTCGTGACCCACACTGCCCGCCGTATCGGCCGTTCCCTCGCCCTGGTCCTGCCCGTCGTCCTGGTCCTGTCCGGGACCCTCGCGGTCACCATGGTCCCCTGGGCGGATCACTCCTCCCAGATCCTGACCGCCTCCGCCGAGGACGTCTCCCTCCCGAAGAAGCCGGCCGCGCCGCACGAGCTGCTGCGCGACAAGCTCCTCGGTGAGCTCCAGCAGGGCGAGCAGCCGGGTGTCGTCCTCACGCACCTCCAGCAGGAGGTGAACGGCCGTCCGTCGCTGGCGGAGCACTGCGTGAGCATCGCGCGGGCCCTGGGGCGGGCCGCCGTGGAGGCCTACGGGCCGACGAAGGCCCAGTCCTACGCGCGCCCCGTCTGCGACACCTCGTACGCGTCGGGCGTCGCCTCGATGGGCTGACCGCCCGCCGCGCCTGCCCGGGCCGGCCGGGGGGCCGACCCTACGCTGGCGGCCATGACCGACACGGCCCCGGCGCCACTCCCATCCACCGATGACGCAGCCGCGTTCCCGGCTCGTCCCACCCAGGCGGTCGTCCTGGCGGGCGGGCAGGGTTCGCGGCTGCGGCCGTACACGGACGACCGGCCGAAGCCGATGGTGGAGATCCCGGGCACCGGACTGCCGATCATCGGACACCAGTTGGCCTGGCTGGCGGCGGAGGGGGTGACCGACGCGGTGGTGTCGTGCGGGCACCTGGCGGAGGTGCTCCAGGAGTGGCTGGCGCGGGCTCCGCTGCCGTTGCGGGTGACGACGGTGGTCGAGGAGGAGCCGCTGGGCCGCGGGGGCGGTCTGAAGTACGCGGCGAAGCGACTGCCGCGCCCGGACCGGGCCTGGTACGCGACCAACGGCGACGTGTGGACGCGTTTCCCGCTGCGGGAGATGGCGGCCTTCCACGAGGAGCGGGAGGCCGTGGCGACGCTGGCCCTGGCGCGGCCGCGGATGCCGTGGGGGGTGGTGGACACGAACGAGTTCGGGCAGGTGCTGGACTTCATCGAGGCCCCGCCGTCGCCCTATCCGGTCAACGCCGGGGTGTACGTGTTCGCTCCCGAATTCGCCGCCCTGCTCCCCGACTTGGGGGACCACGAGCGGACGACGTTCCCCCGGCTGGCGCGGGAGCGGCGGCTGGCGGGCTTCACGCTGCCGCAGGGGGCCTACTGGCGGGCGATCGACACGGCGAAGGACTTGACCGAGGCGGCAAGGGAGTTGGCGGCGCAGGGCGCCGTCTGAGCCGTTTCCGTACTGCTACGTCTCCCCGTGCCCCGGCACGCGGAAGGGCCCGGGGGGGCGTCCGGGCGGCGGGGCCCTCCGGGGGGGGGGGGGTGGGGTAGGAAAGGAGGGCGTCGAAGAGGGCGGGGGTTTTGGGGGGGGGGGGGGGGACGATG
>NZ_JBVHWK010000019.1:0-10979 GCF_055569445.1 Streptomyces sp. NPDC029122
CTCCTCCCCCCCCCCTCCCCCCCTCCCCCCCCCCCCCCCCCCCCCCCCTCCCCCCCCCACACCCCCCCCCCCCCCCCCCCCCCCCCCCCCCCCCCCCCCCCCCCCGGTAACGTTTCTGCTGGGCCTGGACGGGCCCCCGGGGACTAGATGTCCTCGTGGGCCACGGCGCGACGCGCGTCGGCGTCGAGGACGCCCCAGCTGATGAGCTGCTCGGTCAGGACCGAGGGGGACTGGTCGTAGATGACGGCCAGGGTGCGCAGGTCGTCCTGGCGGATCGACAGCACCTTGCCGTTGTAGTCGCCGCGCTGGCTCTGGATGGTCGCGGCGTAGCGCTGGAGCGGGCCGGCCTTCTCGGCGGGGACGCCCGCCAGGCGCTCCAGGTCGAGGCGCAGCTTCGGCGGCGGCTCGGCCGCCCCGCCGGGGGTCGTGCCCGGCAGCAGTTCCTGGACCGGAACCCCGTAGAAGTCAGCCAGCTCGGCGAGGCGCTGGACGGTCACGGCGCGGTCCCCGCGCTCGTAGGAACCGACCACCACGGCCTTCCAACGGCCCTGCGACTTCTCCTCGACACCATGGAGGGAGAGGCCCTGCTGGGTGCGGATGGCGCGGAGCTTGGCCCCGAGCTGTTTGGCGTATTCGCTGGACATAACGCTCCCGGACGCTGTGACGCTGTGACTACATGGAGACCATGCGGCTCCGCCGCGCGGCTGGTAACTCACTGTGAGGTTACGCAGCGTTACGTGGATGCGTCAAGCCGAATCCTCTTCCCCGCCCACTTACGAGCGGGATCACCGGGGTCCGGTGCGAAGCCGGGCGCCGACCCCTGGTACCGTGGTCGGCGTACATCAGACGTCCTTTAAGGTCCGTCCCGTGAGGCGGAGAAGGAGGTCCTTTTCATGGACAGTACGACTTCCCAGGTCTCGGCCGATGAAGAGATGCGCCCCGTTCTGGAGGCGCAGGACATCGCCCGGGTCCTGACGCGTATCGCCCACGAGATCGTCGAACGCGCCAAGGGCGCCGACGACGTGGTGCTCCTCGGCATTCCCACCCGCGGTGTGTACCTGGCCAGCCGGCTGGCCGCCAAGCTGGAGGAGATCACCGGGACGAAGATCCCGGTCGGCTCCCTCGACATCACCATGTACCGCGACGACCTGCGCCTGAAGCCCGCCCGGGCGATCGGCCGCACCGAGATCCCGGGCGACGGCATCGACGGCCGCCTGGTGGTCCTCATCGACGACGTCCTCTTCTCCGGCCGCACGATCCGGGCGGCCCTCGACGCGCTCGGCGACATCGGCCGCCCCCGCGCCGTCCAGCTCGCGGTCCTCGTCGACCGCGGCCACCGCGAACTCCCGATCCGCGCCGACTACGTGGGCAAGAACCTGCCCACCTCGCTGCGCGAGACCGTCAGGGTCCAGCTCCAGGAGGAGGACGGCCGCGACGCCGTGCTGCTCGGCCAGCGGACCGCCCGGGCAGCAGGGCAGTAACCCCCGCGCGTACGGGACCCCTCGCGGGGGCCCGTGCCGAGCCCTGCCCTGCCCCGCCGCACCACCGTCAGCCCGCCTGCCTGCCCTCCCGACTTACGGAGCACCCAGATGAAGCGCCACCTCATCTCGGCCGCCGACCTCACGCGCGACGACGCCGTCCTGATCCTCGACACCGCCGAGGAGATGGCCCGCGTCGCCGACCGGCCGATCAAGAAGCTGCCCACCCTGCGCGGCCTCACCATCTGCAACCTGTTCTTCGAGGACTCGACCCGTACCCGGATCTCCTTCGAAGCAGCCGAGAAGCGCCTCTCCGCCGACGTCATCAACTTCGCCGCGAAGGGCTCCAGCGTCTCCAAGGGCGAGTCCCTCAAGGACACGGCCCAGACCCTGGCCGCCATGGGCGTGGACGCCGTGGTCATCCGCCACCACGCCTCCGGCGCCCCGTACCGGCTCGCGAACTCCGGCTGGATCGACGCCCCGGTGATCAACGCCGGCGACGGCACCCACCAGCACCCCACCCAGGCCCTCCTCGACGCGTTCACCATGCGCCGCCGCCTGGTCGGCCGGGACGCCGGGCTCGGCAAGGGCCTCGACGGCCGCCGGATCACCCTCGTCGGCGACGTCCTGCACAGCCGCGTGGCCCGGTCCAACGTCGACCTGCTGCACACCCTCGGCGCCGAGGTCACCCTGGTGGCCCCGCCGACCCTGGTGCCGGTCGGCGTCGAGAACTGGCCCTGCGAGATCTCGTACAGCCTCGACGAGGTGCTGCCGAAGTCGGACGCGGTCATGATGCTGCGTGTGCAGCGTGAGCGGATGAACGCCGCCTTCTTCCCGACCGAGCGCGAGTACTCCCGCCGCTACGGGCTGGACGCCGCCCGGATGGCCCGGATGCCCGAGCACGCCATCGTGATGCACCCCGGCCCCATGGTCCGCGGCATGGAGATCACCGCCGAGGTCGCCGACTCCGACCGCTGCACGGTCGTCGAGCAGGTCGCCAACGGCGTCTCGATCCGCATGGCCGTCCTGTACCTGCTGCTCGGAGGCTCCGAGCCCGCCGTCACCACCCCCGCCGCCGCCCGTACCGAGGAGACCAAGTAACCATGAGCAAGATCCTTATCCGCGGCGCGAAGGTCCTCGGCGGCGAGGCGCAGGACGTCCTGATCGACGGCGAGACCATCGCCGCCACCGCCCGGACGGGCGAAATCGACTGGAGTGGCACCGGGCTGTCCGCCGAGGGCGCCCAGGTCATCGAGGCCGACGGCCAGGTCCTCCTCCCGGGCCTCGTCGACCTCCACACCCACCTGCGCGAGCCCGGCCGCGAGGACTCCGAGACCGTCCTCACCGGCACCCGCGCGGCCGCCTCCGGCGGCTACACGGCCGTCTTCGCCATGGCCAACACCTTCCCCGTCGCCGACACCGCCGGCGTCGTCGAGCAGGTGTGGCGCCTGGGCAAGCAGTCCGGCTACTGCGACGTACAGCCCATCGGCGCCGTCACCGTCGGCCTGGAGGGCAAGAAGCTCTCGGAGCTGGGCGCCATGCACGAGTCCGCCGCCCGCGTCACCGTCTTCTCCGACGACGGCAAGTGCGTGGACGACGCCGTGATCATGCGCCGCGCCCTGGAGTACGTGAAGGCCTTCGGCGGCGTCGTCGCCCAGCACGCCCAGGAGCCCCGCCTGACCGAGGGCGCCCAGATGAACGAGGGCATCGTCTCGGCCGAGCTGGGACTCGGCGGCTGGCCGGCCGTCGCCGAGGAGTCGATCATCGCCCGCGACGTGCTGCTCGCCGAGCACGTCGGCTCCCGCGTGCACATCTGCCACCTCTCCACCGCCGGCTCCGTCGAGATCGTCCGCTGGGCCAAGTCCCGCGGCATCGACGTCACCGCCGAGGTCACCCCGCACCACCTGCTCCTCACCGACGAGCTCGTGCGCTCGTACAACCCGGTCTACAAGGTCAACCCGCCGCTGCGCACCGAGCGCGACGTGATGGCCCTGCGCGAGGCGCTCGCCGACGGCACGATCGACATCGTCGCCACGGACCACGCCCCGCACCCGCACGAGGACAAGGACTGCGAGTGGGCCGCCGCCGCCATGGGCATGGTGGGCCTGGAGACCGCGCTCTCCGTCGTCCAGCAGACGATGGTGGAGACCGGACTGCTCGACTGGACGGGCGTCGCGGAGCGGATGTCGCACGCTCCGGCGCGCATCGGCGGCCTCCCGGGGCACGGCCGGCCCGTCTCGGCAGGTGAACCCGCGAACCTGACCTTGGTCGATACCTCGTACCGTGGTGTCGTGGACCCCGCACTCTTCGCCTCCCGCAGCCGCAACACGCCTTACGAGGGCCGTGAGCTGCCGGGACGCGTCACTCACACCTTCCTGCGGGGCCGGGCAACGGTCGTGGACGGGAAACTGGCGTGACACCTGCAGTGATCCAACTGGCCGCCGAGGCCGCCGAACGACAGTCGGCGGAGGTGACGGACTGGGGCCCCCGCATGGCGTGGGTGCTCGGCCTGCTCGTCTTCATCGCGTTCGTGTACTGGCTGATGCGGCAGGGCTGGAAATGGCGCGGCGCCCTGCAGAGCGATCTGCCGGAGCTGCCCGTCACCCCCGGCGGTCTTCCCGAGCACCGGCTGGCCCTGACCGGCCGGTACCACGGGTCCACCACCGCCGGGCAGTGGCTCGACCGGATCGTCGCCCACGGGCTCGGCGTCCGCAGCCGGGTCGAGCTCACCCTCACCGACGCGGGCCTCGACGTGGTCCGTCCGGGGGCAACCGACTTCTTCGTACCGGCCGCGCAGCTGCGCGGCGCCCGCCTCGACAAGGGAATCGCGGGCAAGGTACTCACCGAGGGCGGCCTGCTCGTCGTCACCTGGGCGCACGGCGACAAGCTGATCGACTCCGGATTCCGCTCCGACCGGGCCGCCGAGCACGCCGCCTGGGTCGAAGCGATCAATCTCATGAACTCAACCACCACGACGGAAGGCGCCGAACGATGACGACCTCCACCAGGGGAGCAGCCAAAGCTCCCGCCGTACTCGTCCTGGAGGACGGTCGGATCTTCCGCGGCCGCGCCTACGGCGCCGTGGGGGAGACCTTCGGCGAGGCCGTGTTCTCCACCGGCATGACCGGCTACCAGGAGACCCTGACCGACCCGTCGTACCACCGGCAGGTCGTCGTGATGACCGCCCCCCACGTGGGCAACACCGGCGTGAACGACGAGGACCCCGAGTCCTCCCGCATCTGGGTGTCCGGCTACGTCGTGCGCGACCCCGCCCGCGTCCCCTCCAACTGGCGCTCCCGGCGTTCGCTGGACGAGGAGCTGGCCGGGCAGGGCGTCGTCGGGATCTCCGGCATCGACACCCGCGCCCTGACCCGCCACCTGCGCGAGCGCGGCGCCATGCGCGTCGGCATCTTCTCGGGCGGGGCCGTCGCCGACGACGCGGCCCTGCTGGCCCGCGTCCTGGAGTCCCCGCAGATGAAGGGCGCCGACCTCTCCGCCGAGGTCGCCACCAAGGAGGCGTACGTCGTCCCCGCGATCGGCGAGAAGAAGTTCACCGTCGCCGCCGTGGACCTGGGCATCAAGGGCATGACCCCGCACCGGATGGCCGAGCGCGGCATCGAGGTGCACGTGCTGCCCGCCACCGCCACCGTCGAGGACGTGTACGCGGTCGACCCCGACGGCGTGTTCTTCTCCAACGGGCCCGGCGACCCGGCCACCGCCGACCACGCGGTCTCCGTCATGCAGGGCGTCCTCGCCCGCAAGACCCCGCTGTTCGGCATCTGCTTCGGCAACCAGATCCTGGGCCGCGCGCTCGGCTTCGGCACCTACAAGCTGAAGTACGGCCACCGCGGCATCAATCAGCCGGTCCAGGACCGCACCACCGGCAAGGTCGAGATCACCGCGCACAACCACGGCTTCGCCGTCGACGCGCCCCTCGACCAGGTGTCCGAGACCCCCTACGGCCGCGCCGAGGTCTCGCACGTCTGCCTGAACGACAACGTCGTGGAAGGCCTCCAGCTGCTCGACCAGCCGGCCTTCTCCGTCCAGTACCACCCCGAGGCGGCCGCCGGCCCGCACGACGCCGCGTACCTCTTCGACCGCTTCGTATCTCTGATGGAGGCCGAGCGTGCCTAAGCGCACCGATATCCAGTCCGTCCTGGTCATCGGCTCCGGCCCGATCGTCATCGGCCAGGCCGCCGAGTTCGACTACTCCGGCACCCAGGCCTGCCGCATCCTCAAGGCCGAGGGCCTGAGGGTCATCCTGGTCAACTCCAACCCCGCGACGATCATGACCGACCCGGAGATCGCCGACGCCACGTACGTCGAGCCGATCACCCCCGAGTTCGTCGAGAAGATCATCGCGAAGGAGCGCCCCGACGCGCTGCTCCCGACCCTCGGCGGCCAGACCGCGCTCAACACCGCGATCTCCATGCACGAGCAGGGTGTGCTGGAGAAGTACGGCGTCGAACTCATCGGCGCCAACGTCGAGGCCATCAACAAGGGTGAGGACCGCGACCTCTTCAAGGGCGTCGTCGAAGCGGTCAAGGCGAAGATCGGATACGGCGAGTCCGCCCGCTCGGTCATCTGCCACTCGATGGACGACGTCATCGCGGGCGTCGAGACCCTCGGCGGCTACCCCGTCGTCGTGCGCCCCTCCTTCACCATGGGCGGCGCCGGCTCCGGCTTCGCCCACGACGAGGAGGAGCTGCGCCGCATCGCCGGCCAGGGCCTCACGCTCTCCCCGACCACCGAGGTGCTCCTGGAGGAGTCCATCCTCGGCTGGAAGGAGTACGAGCTGGAGCTGATGCGCGACACCAAGGACAACGTGGTCGTCGTCTGCTCCATCGAGAACTTCGACCCGATGGGCGTGCACACCGGTGACTCGATCACCGTCGCCCCGGCGATGACGCTCACCGACCGCGAGTACCAGCGGCTGCGCGACATCGGCATCGCGATCATCCGCGAGGTCGGCGTCGACACCGGCGGCTGCAACATCCAGTTCGCGATCGACCCGGTCGACGGCCGCGTCATCGTCATCGAGATGAACCCGCGCGTCTCCCGCTCCTCGGCGCTCGCGTCGAAGGCCACCGGCTTCCCGATCGCCAAGATCGCCGCCAAGCTGGCCATCGGCTACACGCTCGACGAGGTCCCCAACGACATCACCGAGAAGACCCCGGCCTCCTTCGAGCCGACCCTCGACTACGTCGTCGTCAAGGCCCCGCGCTTCGCCTTCGAGAAGTTCCCGGCCGCCGACGCCACCCTCACCACCACCATGAAGTCGGTGGGCGAGGCCATGGCCATCGGCCGCAACTTCACCGAGGCCCTCCAGAAGGCCCTGCGCTCCCTGGAGAAGAAGGGCTCCCAGTTCACCTTCGTCGGCGAGCCCGGCGACAAGGACGAGCTGCTGGCCACCGCGGTCCGCCCGACCGACGGCCGCATCAACACCGTCATGCAGGCCATCCGCGCCGGCGCCACCCAGGAAGAGGTCTTCGAGTCCACGAAGATCGACCCCTGGTTCGTCGACCAGCTCTTCCTGATCAAGGAGATCGCGGACGACCTCGCCGCCGCCGAGAAGCTCCACCCCGAGCTCCTCGCCGAGGCCAAGCGCCACGGCTTCTCCGACGTCCAGATCGCGGAGATCCGCGGCCTGCGCGAGGACGTCGTCCGCGAGGTCCGCCACGCGCTGGGCGTCCGCCCGGTCTACAAGACGGTCGACACCTGCGCCGCCGAGTTCGCCGCGAAGACCCCGTACTTCTACTCCTCCTACGACGAGGAGTCCGAGGTCGCCCCGCGCGAGAAGCCCGCGGTGATCATCCTGGGCTCCGGTCCGAACCGCATCGGCCAGGGCATCGAGTTCGACTACTCCTGCGTCCACGCCTCCTTCGCCCTCAGCGACGCCGGCTACGAGACCGTGATGGTCAACTGCAACCCCGAGACCGTCTCGACGGACTACGACACCTCCGACCGCCTGTACTTCGAGCCGCTGACGCTCGAGGACGTGCTGGAGATCGTCCACGCCGAGTCGCTGGCCGGCCCGATCGCCGGTGTGGTCGTCCAGCTCGGCGGCCAGACCCCGCTGGGCCTCGCCCAGGCGCTCAAGGACAACGGCGTCCCGGTCGTCGGCACCTCCCCGGAGGCCATCCACGCCGCCGAGGACCGCGGCGCCTTCGGCCAGGTCCTCGCCGACGCGGGCCTGCCCGCGCCCAAGCACGGCACCGCCACCACCTTCGCGGGGGCCAAGGCGATCGCCGACGAGATCGGCTACCCGGTCCTGGTCCGCCCGTCCTACGTGCTCGGCGGCCGCGGCATGGAGATCGTCTACGACGAGACCCGCCTGGAGTCGTACATCGCGGAGTCCACCGAGATCTCCCCGACCCGCCCCGTGCTGGTCGACCGCTTCCTCGACGACGCGATCGAGATCGACGTCG
Organism: Streptomyces sp. NPDC029122; assembly: GCF_055569445.1. NCBI lineage: Bacteria > Bacillati > Actinomycetota > Actinomycetes > Kitasatosporales > Streptomycetaceae > Streptomyces > Streptomyces sp. NPDC029122. Next base: position 7,907 of record NZ_JBVHWK010000019.1, read on the forward strand.
ACGCCCTCTACGACGGCACCGAGCTCTACCTCGGCGGCGTCATGGAGCACATCGAGGAAGCCGGCATCCACTCCGGCGACTCGGCCTGCGCCCTGCCCCCGATCACCCTCGGCGGCTTCGACATCAAGCGCCTGCGCGCCTCCACCGAGGCCATCGCCAAGGGCGTCGGCGTCCGCGGCCTGATCAACATCCAGTTCGCGATGGCGGGCGACATCCTCTACGTCCTGGAGGCCAACCCCCGCGCCTCCCGGACCGTCCCCTTCACCTCGAAGGCGACCGCCGTCCCGCTCGCCAAGGCCGCCGCCCGCATCTCGCTCGGCGCCACCATCGCCGAACTGCGCGCCGAGGGCATGCTGCCCAGGACCGGCGACGGCGGCACCCTGCCGCTGGACGCGCCGATCTCCGTCAAGGAGGCCGTCATGCCGTGGTCGCGCTTCCGCGACATCCACGGCCGCGGCGTGGACACCGTCCTCGGCCCGGAGATGCGCTCCACCGGCGAGGTCATGGGCATCGACACGGTCTTCGGCACGGCGTACGCCAAGTCGCAGGCCGGCGCGTACGGCCCGCTGCCGACCAAGGGCCGCGCGTTCATCTCCGTCGCCAACCGCGACAAGCGCTCGATGATCTTCCCGGCCCGCGAGCTCGTGGCCCACGGCTTCGAGCTGCTCGCCACCTCCGGCACCGCCGAGGTGCTGCGCCGCAACGGCATCAACGCCACCGTGGTGCGCAAGTTCAGCGAGGGCGAGGGCCCGGACGGCGAGAAGACCGTCGTCCAGCTGATCCACGACGGCCAGGTCGACCTGATCGTCAACACCCCGTACGGCACCGGCGGCCGCCTCGACGGATACGAGATCCGTACGGCCGCCGTGGCGCGCAGCGTCCCGTGCCTGACCACGGTCCAGGCGCTCGCCGCCGCCGTGCAGGGCATCGACGCGCTCAGCCGCGGTGACGTCGGCGTGCGCTCCCTCCAGGAGCACGCGGAGCACCTGAACGCCGCCCGCGACTAGCAGCCCGTAGCGGAGAGGGGGACACCGGACGCGAGAACCGCGCCGGGTGTCCCCCTCTTCTTGAGCGCAGAAGGGACTTTTCGGACGATGTACAAACTGTTCTTCAACCTGGTCTTCAAGCGGATGGACCCCGAGCGGGCCCACTACACGGCCTTCCGGTGGATCCGCCTCGCCGCCCGCGTCCCGGTGCTGCGCACCTTCGTCGCGGCCGTCCTGGCACCGCGGTACGCGTCCCTGCGCACGGAGGCGCTCGGTCTGCGGATGCACGGCCCCTTCGGGCTCGCGGCCGGCTTCGACAAGAACGCCGTCGCCATCGACGGCATGGCGATGCTCGGCTTCGACCACATCGAGATCGGCACCGTCACCGGCCAGGCGCAGCCCGGCAACCCCAAGAAGCGCCTCTTCCGCCTGGTCCCCGACCGGGCGCTGATCAACCGCATGGGCTTCAACAACGAGGGCTCGGCCGCCGTCGCCGCCCGCCTCGGCGCCCGCAACCCGGTCTTCCGGACCGTCGTGGGCGTCAACATCGGCAAGACCAAGGTGGTTCCGGAGGCCGAGGCGGCCGCCGACTACGTGGTCTCCACCGAGCGCCTGGCCCGCCACGCGGACTACCTGGTCGTCAACGTCTCCTCGCCGAACACCCCGGGCCTGCGCAACCTCCAGGCCACGGAGTCCCTGCGGCCGCTGCTGACCGCGGTGCGGGAAGCCGCCGACCGCGCGGTCACCGACCGCCGGGTGCCGCTGCTGGTCAAGATCGCCCCCGACCTCGCGGACGAGGACGTCGACGCGGTCGCCGACCTCGCCCTGGAGCTGGGTCTGGACGGCATCATCGCCACCAACACCACCATCGCCCGCGAGGGCCTCGGCCTGAAGTCGGCCCCCGCCCTGGTCGAGGAGACCGGCGGGCTGTCCGGCGCCCCGGTCAAGGAGCGCTCCCTGGAGGTCCTGCGCCGCCTGTACGCGCGCGTCGGCGACCGCCTGGTCCTGGTGGGCGTCGGGGGCATCGAGAACGCCGAGGACGCCTGGCAGCGGATCCTGGCGGGAGCCACCCTGGTCCAGGGCTACAGCGCCTTCGTCTACGAGGGCCCGTTCTACGCCCGCGCCATCCACAAGGGCCTGGCCGCGCGCCTGGCCGCCAGCCCGTACGCGACCCTGGCCGAGGCCGTGGGCGCGGAGACCCGAAAGGCCGCGCTGTGAGCCCTGTGACCCCCTTCGGAACCCGGCTGCGCGCCGCCATGGACTCCCGTGGCCCCCTGTGCGTGGGGATCGACCCGCACGCCGCCCTGCTGGCCTCCTGGGGCCTGGGGGACGACATCGCCGGTCTGGAGCGGTTCTCCCGCACGGTCGTCGAGGCCCTGGCCGAGTCCGTCGCCGTCTTCAAGCCGCAGGCCGCCTTCTTCGAGCGCTTCGGCTCGAAGGGCGTCGCGGTGCTGGAGCGGACCGTCGCGGACGCCCGTGCCGCCGGGACCCTGGTGGTCATGGACGCCAAGCGCGGTGACATCGGCTCCACGATGGCCGCGTACGCCTCCGCCTTCCTGGACCCCGCCTCCCCGCTGTTCTCGGACGCCCTGACGGTCTCCCCGTACCTGGGCTACGGCTCGCTCGCCCCGGCCGTGGAGCTGGCCCGCCGGTCGGGCGCCGGTCTCTTCGTCCTGGCCCTGACCTCCAACCCGGAGGGGGCGGAGGTCCAGCGCGCGGTCCGCGAGGACGGCCGTTCGATCGGCGCGACCATGCTGGCCCACCTGGCGGCGGAGAACGCGGGAGCCGAGCCCATGGGCTCCTTCGGCGCGGTGGTCGGTGCCACGCTGGGCGACCTGTCCTCGTTCGACCTGGACATCAACGGCCCGCTGCTGGCCCCGGGCATCGGCGCCCAGGGCGCGACCGCGGCGGACCTGCCGGCGGTCTTCGGCGCCGCCGTCGCCAACGTGGTCCCGAACGTCTCCCGCGGGGTCCTGAAGCACGGTCCGGACGCCGCCGCCCTGCGCGCCTCGGGGGGGGGGGTGGGGGGGGGGGGGGGGGGGGGGGGGGGGGGGGGGGGGGTGGGGGGAGGGGGGGGGGGGGTGGGA
>NZ_JBVHWK010000019.1:10987-25592 GCF_055569445.1 Streptomyces sp. NPDC029122
CACACCCCCCCCCCCCCCCCCCCCCCCCCCCCCCCCCCCCCCCCCCCCCCCCCCCCCCCCCCCCCCCACCCCCCCTCCCCCCCCCCCCCCCCCCCCCCCCCCCCCCCCCCCCCCCCCCCGAGGAGGTACGGGAGGCCGTGGCGGGCTGATCTCGGAGGTACGGGACCGGACCCGTGACACGGGATCTCGAAATTCGAACGTCTTTCCCCGGACAAAACCGGGGTGGTATGTCCGTGATGTACGGTTCAGTGGAGGCTGACCAGGACTTTTCGTCCGTTCTCGCTGACTGGAGCGGCCTTGGCCGCTAGTCTCCGACCAGGGTGAACGAGCAGCGAGCGAATTCCATCGCTGTTCGGGACCTCACCCGGCGTGGTGCCCACGGGCTCCCCGTCGTCCGTATCCGACAGTTCGACATCCGAGGTGACGTAGGCGTGGCTCTTCCGCCCCTTACCCCTGAACAGCGCGCAGCAGCGCTCGAAAAGGCCGCCGCGGCTCGCCGGGAGCGGGCCGAGGTGAAGAATCGACTCAAGCACTCCGGCGCCTCCCTCCACGACGTCATCAAGACGGGCCAGGAGAACGACGTCATCGGAAAGATGAAGGTCTCCGCCCTTCTCGAGTCGCTGCCCGGCGTCGGCAAGGTCCGCGCCAAGCAGATCATGGAGCGCCTCGGCATCTCCGAGTCCCGGCGTGTCCGAGGTCTCGGCTCCAACCAGATCGCCTCTCTGGAGCGCGAGTTCGGCGGTAGCGGCGCCTGAGGCGCTGCCCGAAGTGCTCCCGGCGTTCTCAGGCAGTCCCGAGAACCTGGATAATCGCTCTATGGCAGCAGAGGTTCGTCCGCGGCTGACCGTGCTCTCCGGCCCCTCGGGGGTCGGCAAGAGCACGGTCGTCGCGCATATGCGCAAGGTCCACCCCGAGGTATGGCTCTCGGTGTCGGCCACCACCCGCAAGCCGCGGCCCGGTGAGCGACACGGAGTCCACTACTTCTTCGTCAACGACGACGAGTTCGACAAGCTGATCGCCAACGGCGAGCTGCTGGAGTGGGCCGAGTTCGCGGGCAACCGCTACGGCACACCGCGCGGCGCGGTACTGGAACGCCTGGACAACGGCGAACCGGTGCTGCTGGAGATCGACCTGCAGGGCGCCCGGCTCGTCCGCGAGTCCAAGCCCGACGCGCAGCTGGTCTTCCTGGCCCCGCCGAGCTGGGACGAACTGGTCCGCCGCCTCACCGGCCGCGGCACCGAGTCGGCCGAGGTCATCGAGCGCCGGCTGGAGAGCGCCAAGATCGAACTCGCTGCCGAGTCCGAGTTCGACACCACCCTGGTGAACACCTCCGTCGAGGACGTGGCGCGTGAGCTGCTAGCCTTGATGAAAGTTGTTTGATCGAATTTGTTTCGATCTTCACCCATCTTCGGAAGGTAGAGCGTGTCCTCTTCCATCACCGCGCCCGAGGGCATCATCAACCCGCCGATCGACGAGCTGCTCGAGGCCACGGACTCGAAGTACAGCCTCGTGATCTACGCGGCCAAGCGTGCGCGTCAGATCAACGCGTACTACTCGCAGCTCGGTGAGGGCCTGCTCGAGTACGTCGGCCCCCTGGTGGACACCCACGTCCACGAGAAGCCGCTTTCGATCGCGCTGCGCGAGATCAACGCGGGTCTGCTGACCTCCGAGGCCATCGAGGCCCCGGCCCAGTAGGGCAGCGAGAATTCCTTCACCACAGGCCCGGCAGAACATCTGCCGGGCCTGTGGTGTGTCATAGGTGTCGTACGCGAATCGTCAAGGGGAGTGCGTGGTGGACAAGCCGAAGGTCGTGCTGGGCGTCAGCGGCGGGATCGCCGCCTACAAGGCCTGCGAGCTGCTGCGCCGGCTGACCGAGTCCGGGCACGACGTACGGGTGGTGCCCACCGCGGCGTCCCTGAACTTCGTCGGCGAGGCCACCTGGGCCGCGCTCTCCGGGAACCCGGCCTCCACGGAGGTCTGGGAGACCGTCCACGAGGTGCCCCACGTGCGCATCGGCCAGGAGGCCGACCTCGTCGTCGTCGCCCCGGCCACCGCCGACATGCTGGCCAAGGCCGCCCACGGGCTGGCCGACGACCTCCTCACGAACACCCTGCTCACCGCCCGCTGTCCGGTGGTCTTCGCCCCCGCGATGCACACCGAGATGTGGGAGCACCCCGCCACTCAGGAGAACGTCGCCACGCTGCGCCGGCGCGGCGCCGTCGTCATCGAGCCCGCCGTCGGCCGGCTGACCGGCAAGGACACCGGCAAGGGCCGGCTGCCCGACCCGGACGAGATCTTCGAGGTCTGCCGCCACGTCCTGCGCGGGCGGACCCGGGGCGCCGCCGGGCCCGACCTCGTCGGGCGGCACGTGGTCGTCAGCGCCGGCGGCACCCGCGAGCCCCTGGACCCCGTGCGCTTCCTCGGCAACCGCTCCTCCGGCAAGCAGGGCTACGCCCTCGCCCGCACCGCCGCCGCGCGCGGCGCCCGGGTCACCCTGGTGGCCGCCAACACCGCGCTGCCCGACCCCGCCGGGGTGGACGTCGTACGGGTGGGCACGGCCCTCCAGCTGCGCGAAGCGGTGCTCAAGGCCGCCGCGGACGCCGACGCCGTGGTGATGGCCGCGGCCGTGGCCGACTTCCGGCCCGCCCGGTACGCCGACGGCAAGATCAAGAAGCGGGACGGGCAGGACCCCGAGCCCGTGGCCCTCGTACGGAACCCCGACGTCCTCGCGGAGATCTCCGCCGAGCGGGCGCGGGAGGGCCAGATCGTCGTGGGCTTCGCCGCCGAGACGGACGAGGTGCTCGCGAACGGCCGGGCCAAGCTCCGGCGCAAGGGGTGCGACCTCCTCGTGGTCAACGAGGTGGGCGAGACGAAGACCTTCGGTTCCGAGGAGAACGAGGCCGTCATCCTCGCTTCGGACGGGGCGGAGACGCCGGTGCCCCATGGTCCGAAGGAAGCTCTGGCGGACACCATCTGGGACCAGGTCGCCCCGCGGCTCGCGCCCCGGCGTGACCTCCACCGCGCCTGAGCGTTTCCCTTTTCGCCGGTAGATCCGTACGTCAGAATGGAGTGCCGCAGGTCACACGGCTCCCATAGGGCGAGACGGGTGGTCCGGCGAACGGTGGCGACCGATAAACTGCACACTTGGAACGTGATCGGGCGCAGCCCCCGGTGTGGTTCCGCCAAATGATCAGCCAGCAGCCGCTGCAACCCCAGGGAGCGTTGTGTCCCGTCGCCTGTTCACCTCCGAGTCCGTGACCGAGGGTCACCCCGACAAGATCGCTGACCAGATCAGCGACACGATCCTCGACGCGCTCCTCACCGAGGACCCGACCTCGCGTGTGGCCGTGGAGACTCTCATCACCACCGGTCTCGTGCACATCGCGGGCGAGGTGACGACCAAGGCGTACGCGCCGATCGCCCAGCTCGTCCGCGACAAGATCCTCGAGATCGGCTACGACTCGTCCAAGAAGGGCTTCGACGGCGCCTCCTGCGGCGTCTCGGTGTCCATCGGTGCCCAGTCCCCGGACATCGCCCAGGGCGTGGACACGGCCTACGAGCAGCGCGTCGAGGGCGACGAGGACGAGCTCGACAAGCAGGGCGCGGGCGACCAGGGCCTGATGTTCGGCTACGCCACGGACGAGACGCCCGAGCTGATGCCGCTGCCGATCCACATCGCGCACCGCCTCTCGCGCCGCCTGTCCGAGGTCCGCAAGAACGGGACCATCCCCTACCTGCGCCCCGACGGCAAGACCCAGGTCACCATCGAGTACGACGGCGACAAGCCGGTCCGCCTGGACACGGTCGTCGTGTCCTCGCAGCACGCCGCCGACATCGACCTCGACTCGCTGCTCGCTCCCGACATCCGCGAGTTCGTCGTCGAGCACGTGCTCGCGCAGCTCGTCGAGGACGGCATCAAGCTGGACACCGAGGGCTACCGGCTGCTGGTCAACCCCACCGGCCGTTTCGAGATCGGCGGTCCGATGGGTGACGCCGGCCTGACCGGCCGCAAGATCATCATCGACACCTACGGCGGCATGGCCCGTCACGGCGGCGGCGCGTTCTCCGGCAAGGACCCGTCGAAGGTCGACCGTTCCGCCGCGTACGCGATGCGCTGGGTCGCCAAGAACGTGGTCGCCGCCGGTCTGGCCGCGCGCTGCGAGGTCCAGGTCGCGTACGCCATCGGCAAGGCCGAGCCCGTCGGCCTCTTCGTCGAGACCTTCGGCACCGCCAAGGTCGACGTCCAGAAGATCGAGGACGCCATCGCCGAGGTCTTCGACCTCCGCCCCGCCGCGATCATCCGCGACCTCGACCTGCTGCGCCCGATCTACGCCCAGACGGCCGCCTACGGTCACTTCGGACGCGAGCTCCCCGACTTCACCTGGGAGCGCACCGACCGCGTCGACGCCCTGCGCGCCGCCGCCGGCCTGTAAGCGGCGGAACCGCCGGACGAACGGCCCCGGACCCTCGTGGTCCGGGGCCGTTCGATGTCAGTGGGGTTTGCTAGAAATGCCTGTGTGAGCAGCGCGAACGAGTCCCAGCCGGAACAGCTCGCCCTGATCCGGGAAATGGTCGCCGAGGCGAAGGCCAAGGCGCCCAAGGCGAAGCCGCGCACCTGGCGCGGGGCCGCCGTGGCCGAGGAGCTGCCCGTCGCCCGGGTCCTCGTGAACAAGGGCGTACTCCACCTCGACCGGCTCTTCGACTACGCCGTGCCCGCCGAGCTGTCCGAGGCCGCCCAGCCCGGCGTGCGCGTCCGCGTCCGCTTCGGCGCGGGCGGACACAGGGTGCACGGCGGTCGCCGCGAGGGCGGCGGCCTCATCGACGGCTTCATCGTGGAACGGCGTGCCGAGTCCGACTACGAAGGGGCCCTGGCCGCCCTCGCCCAGGTGGTCTCGCCCGAGGTGGTCCTCGGCCCGGGCATGCTGGCCCTCGCCCGGGCCGTCGCCGACCGGTACGCCGGCAGCCTGGCCGACGTGCTCCAGCTGGCCCTGCCCCCGCGCAGCGCCCGGGCCGAGGCCAAGCCCTCGCCCGCACCGCTGCCCCCGCCCGCCGCTCCCGATCCGGGCGGCTGGACCCGCTACGGCGCCGGGCCCGCCTTCCTGCGGGCCCTGGCCACCGGCGGCACCCCCCGCGCGGTGTGGACGGCACTGCCCGGGCCCGGCTGGGCCGACGAGCTCGCCCGGGCCATGGCGGCCACCCTCGCCTCCGGGCGCGGCGCCCTCGCGGTGGTGCCCGACGGGCGCACCGCCTCCCGGGTCGACGCGGCCCTCACCGCCCTGCTGGGCGAGGGGAGGCACGCGCTGCTGACCGCCGAGTCGGGCCCCGAGAAGCGCTACGGGCAGTGGCTCGCGGTGAGCCGGGGTTCCGTCCGCGCCGTCGTCGGCACCCGGGCGGCGATGTTCGCCCCCGTACGGGACCTCGGGCTGGTCGCGGTCTGGGACGACGGCGACTCCAGCCACAGCGACGACCACGCCCCCTTCCCGCACGTGCGGGAGGTGCTGGAGCTCCGCGCGGTCAGCGACGGTTGCGGCTTCCTGGCCGGGAGCACGAGCTGCACCGTCGAGGCCGCGCAGCTGGTGGAGTCCGGCTGGGCCCGGCCGCTCGTCGCGGACCGCGAGACCGTCCGGGCCGTCGCGCCCCGCATCAGGACCGTCGGCGACGAACTGCTGGCCCGGGACGGGGCGGCCCGCGCCGCCCGGCTGCCCAGCCTGGCCTGGGAGACCGTGCGGGACGGCCTGAAGAGCGGGCCCGTACTGGTCCAGGTGCCGCGGCGCGGGTACGTGCCCCGGCTGGCCTGCGAGCGCTGCCGGACGCCCGCCCGCTGCACGGTGTGCGCCGGGCCGCTGGAGGCCCCCGACGAGCGGGAGCTGCACTGCGGCTGGTGCGGGCGGGCCGAGAGCGCCTGGCACTGCGAGGAGTGCGGCTCCTTCCGGCTGCGGGCCCAGGTGGTGGGCGCGCGGCGTACCGCCGAGGAGCTGGGCCGCGCCTTCCCCGCCGTTCCCGTACGGACCTCCGGGCGCGATCACGTGCTGGACGAGGTGCCCGACCGCCCCGCGCTGGTGGTGTGCACCCCGGGCGCCGAGCCGGTCGCGGCGGGCGCCGGGTACGCGGCCGCGCTGCTGCTGGACGGCTGGGCGATGCTCGGCAGGCCCGACCTGCGGGCCGGGGAGGACGCCCTGCGACGCTGGATCGCCGCCGCCTCGCTGGTCCGCGGCGACGGGCAGGTGGTGGTGGTCGCCGAGCCGACGCTGCGGCCCGTGCAGGCCCTGGTGCGCTGGGACCCGGTCGGACACGCCGTGCGGGAACTGGCCGAGCGGGCCCAGCTGGGCTTCCCGCCGGTGTCCCGGATGGCCGCGGTGGCCGGCCGGGCGGACGCGCTGGAGGCCTTCCTCGAAGCCGCCGACCTGCCGGCGGACGCCGAGGTCCTGGGGCCCGTACCGCTGCCCGGGCGGCGCGGAGAGCCCTCTCCGGGGGAACGGGCCCTGGTGCGGGTCCCGCCGGGGAGCGGGGCCGCGCTGGCCCGGGCGCTGAAGGAGGCGCAGGCCGCCCGGCTGGCGCGGGGCGTTCCGGCGGCGGAGGCGGTCCGGGTCCGGATCGACCCCCCTGACATCGGCTGACCCGGCGCACGCACCGGGTCCGGTGGTCCGGGGCGGGAGGGTGCGGGGACGGTCGGGCCCGGACGTGCGAAACCCCGGCGGGCGGCCACTGGGGCCGCCCCGCCGGGGTGGGGACCGCCGCCGCGCCCGGCCGTCGGGGGTCGGCGTCCCGGCGGAGGCGGGCGGCGGTCAGCCGTTGCGGGGGCCGGGGAAGGCCGAGGTGCGGCCCGCCGGTACGGCCGTGGCGCCGGCCTGCGCCTCCTCGCGCACGGGCTGCGGGGGCACCGAGCGCGCCGCCGGGATGGTGGGGACCGGTCCCAGGGGGCGGGTCGTGGTGCCCTCGGCCAGCGGCTCCGCGGCCTCGGCGGCCTGCGCGCGGCGTGCGCCGTAGCGGCGGTGCACGGCCTGCTTGGTGACGCCGAGCGCCGAGCCGACGGCGTCCCAGGAGAAGCCGAGGGAGCGGTCGAAGTCCACCGCCGCGGTGACCAGCGTCTCTACGCTGTCCCTCAGCTCCTGCGCGAGCCGGACGGTGGGGGCGGGGGCCCTGCCGTAGACGACGAAGCCCGTGGAGGGCCCGGAGCGGCGCGGACGGTACACGTTCCCGAGCTGGGCCGTGAGCGTCCGCAGTGCGTCCACCTGCCGGCGAACCCGCTCGATGTCCCGCACCAGGAGGTGCAGGCTGGCCCGTGCTTGGGCGTCATGGGTGGCGTGGTCGGCCATGGAGAAGCCTCTCGAACCGGTGCTGGAGAGCGGATCGGGCCGCAGACACCGTTCTTGATCGCGGCCCGTTTCGGTCAATCTCTCTTGACCAACGCGTCAGCGGGCGCCCAGGTCACGCACTGGGGGCGTGTCGGCATATGCGAGAGGCGCGTGGGTGTGCGTACGCCCCCCGATACCGCAGGTGGGCCCGGGTGGGCGTCCCATAGACTGGTGTGCTGCTGACAGCCGAGATAGCGAGGTAGGACCCAGTGAAGCTCGTCTTCGCAGGCACCCCCGAGGTCGCCGTACCCGCCCTGGACGCCCTGATCGCCTCCGGGCGCCACGAGGTCGCTGCCGTCGTCACCCGGCCCGACGCCCCCGCCGGGCGCGGGCGGCGCCTGGTCGCCAGCCCCGTCGCCGAGCGCGCCGAGGAGGCCGGCATCGAGGTACTCAAGCCGGTCCGGCCGCGTGACGAGGAGTTCCAGGCCCGGCTGCGGGAGATCGCCCCGGACTGCTGCCCGGTCGTCGCGTACGGGGCGCTGATCCCCAAGGGCGCGCTCGACATCCCCCGCCACGGGTGGGTCAACCTGCACTTCTCGCTGCTGCCGAGCTGGCGCGGGGCGGCCCCCGTCCAGCACTCGATCATGGCGGGGGACCAGGTCACCGGTGCCTCCACCTTCCGCATCGAGGAGGGCCTCGACACCGGTCCCGTCTTCGGGGTCCTCACCGAGGAGATCCGCCCGACCGACACCAGCGGCGACCTGCTGACCCGCCTGGCCTTCGCCGGGTCCGGACTGCTGTCCGCGACCATGGACGGGATCGAGGACGGCAGCCTGCGCGCCATGGAGCAGCCCGCGGAGGGCGTCTCCCTCGCGCCGAAGATCACCGTCGAGGACGCCCGGGTCGACTGGAACGCGCCCGCGCTGCGCGCCGACCGCGTGGTGCGCGGCTGCACCCCCGCCCCGGGGGCCTGGACCGTCTTCCGCGGCGAGCGCCTCAAGCTGATCTCCCTCGGGCTCGTCCCCGAACGCACCGACCTCGCCCCCGGCGTGCTGGCCCCGGCCAAGAACAACGTCCACGTGGGCACCGGCTCGCACGCCGTCGAGCTGCTCTGGGTGCAGCCGCAGGGCAAGAAGCCGATGAAGGGCGCCGACTGGGCCCGCGGGGTGCGCATCGCTCCCGGCGAGCGCCTGGGCGCGCCCGTCGTAGGCTGATCCCGATCCTCCCCTTCGCAACCGCACCTCGTAACCCCGGAGCACCTTTCACGTGAGCGAACAGCCCCGTCGTCGTCCCGTCCCCAAGACGGGCGCCGGCAAGCAGGCCAAGCCCTACCGCCGGCCGCAGAAGGACCCCGTCCGGATGCTTGCCTTCGAGGCGCTGCGGGCGGTGGACGAGCGCGACGCGTACGCGAACCTGGTCCTGCCCCCGCTCCTGAAGAAGGCCCGGCAGGACGAGCGGTTCCAGGCGCGCGACGCGGCCCTGGCGACCGAGCTGGTCTACGGGACCCTGCGCCGGCAGGGCACGTACGACGCGGTCATCGCCGCCTGTGTGGACCGGCCGCTGCGCGAGGTGGACCCGCCGGTCCTGGACGTGCTCTCGCTCGGCGCGCACCAGCTGCTGGGGACCCGCATCCCCACCCACGCGGCGGTCTCCGCCAGCGTGGAACTGGCCCGCGTGGTGCTCGGCGACGGGCGGGCGAAGTTCGTCAACGCCGTGCTGCGCAAGATCGCCGCCCATGACCTGGAGGGCTGGCTGGAGCGGGTCGCGCCGCCGTACGAGGAGGACGCCGAGGAGCACCTGGCGGTCTACCACTCCCACCCCCGCTGGGTGGTCAGCGCCCTGTGGGACGCGCTGGGCGGTGGCCGCGCCGGGATCGAGGACCTGCTGGAGGCCGACAACGAGCGGCCCGAGGTGACGCTGGTGGCACGCCCCGGCCGGTCCACGCCGCAGGAGCTGCTGGAGGCGGTCGGCGAGGATTCGGCGCTGCCCGGGCGCTGGTCCCCGTACGCCGTCCGGATGGCCGAGGGCGGCGAGCCCGGCGCGCTGGAGGCCGTGCGCGAGGGGCGCGCCGGTGTGCAGGACGAGGGCAGCCAGCTGGTGGCCATGGCCCTGGCGGCGGTCCCGGTCGAGGGCCGTGACGAGCGGTGGCTGGACGGCTGCGCGGGTCCGGGCGGCAAGGCGGCCCTGCTGGGTGCGCTGGCGGCGCGGCGCGGGGCGTTCCTGCTGGCCTCCGAGAAGCAGCCGCACCGGGCGCGCCTGGTCGAGCGGGCCCTGTCCGGCAACCCGGGCCCGTACCAGGTCATCGCGGCCGACGGCACCCGGCCGCCGTGGCTGCCGGGCTCCTTCGACCGGGTCCTGATGGACGTCCCCTGTTCGGGCCTGGGGGCGCTGCGGCGCCGTCCGGAGGCCCGCTGGCGGCGTCGCCCCGAGGACCTGGAGGGCTTCGCGCCGCTCCAGCGGGCCCTGCTGCGCGAGGCCCTGTCCGCCGTGCGCGTGGGCGGTGTCGTGGGCTACGCGACCTGCTCGCCGCACCTGGCGGAGACGCGGGTGGTCGTGGACGACGTCCTCAAGGGCAGGGGCGCCGGGGCGCAGCCGGTGGCGGCCGAACTGATCGACGCCCGCCCGTACATGGAGGGCGTACCGGCGCTGGGCGACGGCCCGGACGTCCAGCTGTGGCCGCACCTGCACGGTACGGACGCCATGTACCTGGCCCTGCTGCGCCGGACGGCCTGAGGCCCCGGCGGGAGCGGTCACCCTTCCACGGAGCGCCGGCCGCGGATCGGCGACAGCAGGGTCGGTACGAAGGAGAGCGCCAGCAGGGCCGCACCGGCCCAGAGGGTGGTGCGCAGGCCGGCGAGCTCCGCGAGGAGGCCGGAGGCTGCCGAGCCGAGGGCGATGGCGCCGGTCAGCATGAACCGGAAGGTGGCGTTCATGCGGCCGAGGAGCGGGTCCGGGGTCAGGTGCTGGCGGAGGCTGACGCCGAGGACGTTGCCGCTGCCGATCGTCACGGTGGACACGAGCCAGCCCGCCCCGGCCACCCACAGCCACGGCCCGCGGTCCGCCATCGGGACCAGCAGGGCCGCCGGTGTCAGGCTCAGGGTCAGGGCGGGGCCGTAGCCTGCCCGGGCCGCGAAGGGCCGGGCCAGCCGGGCGCCGCACAGCAGCCCCGCCCCGCCCGCGGCCCAGAACAGGCCGAGCGCCCCGGCGGACAGGCCGAGCTCGGCCACGAAGAGCACCGGCAGCATGGCGTTGATCATGGAGCCGCCCAGGTTGTTCAGACTCGCCGTCAGCGCCAGGGCGCGCAGTTCCGCGTGGCCCAGTACGTGCCTCAGCCCCTCGGAGATCTGGGCGCGCAGCGGGATCCGCGCGGCGGCGGGCGGCTTGGGGACGGGACGGACGCTCAGCATCCGCAGGCCGGAGCCGAGGTGCCCGAGGGCCGCGCAGGCCAGCGCTACGGGGGCGGTCAGCAAGGCGATCAGGGCGCCGCCCGCGCCCCGGCCCGCGATGTTCGCGACGGCCATCAGGGTCACCAGGGCGGCGTTCGCGCGGACCAGGCCGCCCCGGCCGACGAGCTGGGGCAGGGCGCTCTGGGAGCCGACGTCGCCGAACACGGTGGCGCAGCCGGTGAGGAGCACGACGGCGTACAGCTGGGGCAGGGTGAGCAGGTCCAGCCACCAGGCGAGCGGGAGGGAGGCGACGAGCCCCGCCCGGGCGAGGTCGGCGGTGATCAGGACCCGGCGGGTCCGCAGGCGGTCCACCCAGGCGCCGGCCGGGAGGCCGATGAGCAGGAAGGCGGCGGTGGACAGGGCCGCGAGGGCGCCGACCTGGGCGGGGCCCGCGTCGAGGGCGGTCAGGGCGAGCAGGGGGACGGCGATGTAGCCGGTGTTGGCGGCGAACTGGCTCAGGGTCGCGGCGCCGAACAGGGCACGGAAGTCGGGATTGCGCCAGGGGCCGTCGTCGGCGGGGGGAACGGTGGGGGAACCGGTGGCGGGGGCGGTTGTCATGTACGTAACGGTGGCCGTGGGTCACCGCGAAGGACAAGCGAGTATTGGTGGCTTGATCAATTAAGCTGTGCTACGAGAACCGCGAGTTCCGGGGCCGTGGCCGGAAGTGCCCGGGGGCATGGCAGGCTTGGGGCATGGCCGTTCAGATCAATCCCAGCATCCTGTCCGCCGACTTCGCCCGTCTCGCCGAGGAGGCCAGGGCCGTCGAGGGGGCCGACTGGCTGCACGTCGACGTCATGGACAACCATTTCGTCCCGAACCTGACCCTCGGCGTGCCGATCGTGGAATCCCTCAGCCGGGCCACGGACATCCCGCTGGACCTGCACCTGATGATCGAGGACCCGGACCGCTGGGCACCGCAGTACGTGGAGGCCGGGGCCGGCTCGGTCACCTTCCACGCCGAGGCCGCCGCGGCCCCCGTGCGCCTCGCGCGGGAGATCCGGGCCAAGGGCGCACGAGCGGCCATGGCGCTCAAGCCCGGCACCCCGATCGAGCAGTACGAGGACATCCTCCCCGAGCTCGACATGGTGCTGATCATGACGGTCGAGCCCGGCTTCGGCGGCCAGTCCTTCCTCGACATCATGCTCCCCAAGGTCCGCCGGACCCGGGAGCTGATCGCCAAGCACGGGCTCGACCTCTGGCTCCAGGTCGACGGCGGGGTCTCGGCCACGACGATCGAGCGGGTCGCCGAGGCCGGCGCGGACGTGTTCGTGGCGGGCAGCGCGGTCTACGGGGCGGTCGACCCCGCCGCAGCGGTCCGCACCCTGCGCGAGCAGGCGGGCGCGGCCATCGCCGCCGCGCCCTGGGCCTGCGACCACTGAGGCGGGCGGCCAGGGGACGGCTCGGTGAACGGAAGCCGTCCAGGCTGATCAATGGCCGTTGGATCTGACAGGATGAACGGCGAGTCGAGAGTGTGAACACGACAGTGTGAACAGCAGTGAGGAGAGCGCGGTGTCTGCAATGTCGGCGGGACGGTCAGCCCTGCGGATGGGACCCGCGGAGCTGGTGCAGGCGGCGGCCATGGCGCGCCGCTTCTATCTGGAGGGCAAGTCCAAGATCCAGATCGCCGAGGAGTTCGGCGTGAGCCGCTTCAAGGTGGCCCGGGTCCTGGAGACCGCCCTCGAACGCGACCTCGTACGCATCGAGATCCGGGTACCGGCGGAACTGGACGCGGAGCGCTCCGACGCGCTCCGAGCCCGCTACGGGCTGCGGCACGCCGTCGTGGTGGAATCGCCCGCCGACGCGAGCGAGGACGCCCCGGACCCGGAGAACCTCGGCGCGGTGGCGGCCGACCTGCTCGGTGAGCTCGTCAACGAGGGCGACGTGCTCGGGCTGGCGTGGGGGCGGTCGACCATCCACATGGCCGCCTCCCTGCACCGGCTGCCCCCCTGCACCGTCGTCCAGCTGACCGGCGTGTACGACGCCGGGACCGCCGAGCGCGGCTCGGTGGAGGCCGTACGCAGGGCCGCGCAGGTCTCCGGCGGGGACGCGCACCCGATCTACGCCCCGATGCTGCTCCCCGACCCGGCGACCGCGGCCGCGCTGCGCAGCCAGACCGGGATCGCGCGGGCCTTCGAGTACTTCGACAAGGTGACCGTCGCGGCCGTGTCCATCGGTTCCTGGGAGCCGGGGATCTCGACCGTCCACGACATGCTGACCGACGAGGAGCGGGCCCACTACGCCTCGCTCGGCGTCGCCGCCGAGATGTCCGCCCACCTCTTCGACAAGGAGGGCCGCCGGGTCGGACGGGACCTGGGCGAGCGCTGCATCACCGTCGAGGCGGACCGGCTGCGCCGGATCCCCGAGGTCGTGGCGATCGCGGGCGGGCTGCGCAAGGCCTCCGCCATCGGTGCGGTGCTCCGCTCCGGGCTGGTGACCAGCCTCGTCACGGACACGGCGGTCGCCGACTACCTGCTCACCGAGTCCGAACCCGGACTGCGGCCGGCCCTGGACCGGGCCGACCCCGACGACTGACGGGCACCTTCCGGCCGGTGCGGCGGGGGCGTCCGGGGCGAAGGGTGCGCAATCGAGACCTGCGCATGGGACCGCGGGGCGCTCCGGGGGCGCATACTGATTCTGATGACCAAGTCAGCAGTACCTCGCCGTCATTTGCCGTCAAGCCCGTTCAAGGCCCCCGCTGAGCCGCCCCTGAGGCGGTTCGACGTCGGCGACCGGGTCAGTCACGACGAGCACGGCCTCGGCCGTGTCGTCGGTGTGGAGGAGGGGGTCGCCGTCCTCGTCGACTTCGGATCGGTCCAGAAGCGCATCCTGAGTCCTTACTTCAAGATGTCCGCACTCTGACACCGCCTGGCTGTTCGCCACCGGATCGGATATTTGGCACGATCGGGGCATGATCCGCAGGAGCGTGCCCCGATCCTTGACGCGTGCGCTCGGGTTGCTGTTCCTGTGCGCCGCGCTGACCGCTGCCCTGGCGGGCTGCGGAGCCAAGGACGCCCCGGCGCGGCTCCCGTCCGCGGCGAGCACCGCCGCCGCTCCCGCGTGGGCGGAGGGCATGCCGACCGTACGGGCCGACGCGCTGCCGCCGCAGGCCCGCGAGGTACTCGCGCTCATCGACAAGGGCGGCCCGTACGCCCACCGGCAGGACGGGACCGTCTTCGGCAACTTCGAGAAGGTCCTGCCGAAGCGGAAGCGCGGCTACTACCACGAGTTCACGGTGCGCACGCCGGGCGAGCGCGGCCGCGGGGCGCGGCGGATCGTGACGGGTCAGGGCGGGGAGTTCTACTACACGGACGACCACTACGACACCTTCAAGGCGGTTCTGCGATGAGCCTCGACCCGCGGCCGCTCGCGTCCGCCCTGGCCGCCGCGCAGGAGGCCGGCTGGAGCGTCGTACGGCTGGACCTGGAGGGCGTGCGGAGCAAGGCGGCGCTGATGCGGCGCTGCGCGCGGGCCCTGCGGGCGCCGGAGTGGTTCGGCGGGAACTGGGACGCGCTGGCCGACGTACTGGCCGACCTGTCCTGGCTGCCCGAGGCGCCCGGGCGGCTGCTGGCGGTGACCTCGTGGCGCGGCTACGCCGCCGACCGGCCGGACGACTGGGACACCCTGAGGGAGATCCTGGAGGGTGCGGCGGACTTCTGGCGGGAGCAGGACGGCGCTCCCGCGCTGACGGTGCTGCTGGCCGCGCCGGAGCCGCACTGAGGCGTCGGCCGGGGCGCGGCCGTGGTGCCTCCGCTCGGGGGGGGGCCGGGGGGGGACCAAGAGGGGGGGCGCGCCCCCTTCCTCGCCCCCGCTGCCCGGGGGGGGGTCGGCCCCAAGAGAAAAAAAGGGAACTTGCCTCATTCGCCC